>JAKJFL010000743.1:0-1882 GCA_022704935.1 Candidatus Rifleibacteriota bacterium | reverse complement strand
GAACACATCGAACAGGAACAGGCCGTCCGGCGCGAGATGCCGCCTGACACACGTCAGCGTCGCCTCGACGTCCTCGATGGAGGAGATATCCTGCAGGGAGTTGAACGGTATGAATATCGTCGAATATTTTTCACTCAGCTCGAATTTCCGCATATCCCCCTTGAGGAACGTCAGGTCGAGGTTCTCGGCGGCCGCCTTTGCGCGGGCCGCATCGAGCATCGAGTCGGAAAGGTCGAGCCCCGTGATGTCGAGCCCGGCTTTTTTCAGCGGAATCGTGAGGCGCCCTGTTCCCGAGCAGATTTCCAGGACAGGGCCTGGCTTCCGGCCGCACCATTTCCGGTAAAAATCCAGGTCGAACGCGAACTGGTTGATCGCGTCATAGATCTCCCCCTTGTAGACCAGCCGGTAATCGTTCGAAATCTTCGTCATCACTCTCAACTCCAAATTATATATTTTATACTATCTTCAATCCCGATACAATGACCGCACGAGGTGGTCCGCCCGGCCACGCAGGCGTTCCAGCTCCGCGGCATCCGCCTTCCGGAACGCGGCTTCCCGGTAATCAGCCCAGGCGCTGCGCCATTCGGCCCACCGGGCGGCGGCATCGGCGGCGCCGTGCTCGCAGAGGAATCCGGCTCCTTCGCGCCGGATGATCCGGTCGACGGCCCTCGTCGCAACGGCATACCCGGGGCGGATGGCGGAGGAAGGACCGGCCGGCCGGAGAAGCCGGAGAATCCTGAACAGGGCGGGAAGCCCCCGGCGGCACACCAGCTCGAGGTATGCCTGTCTGAAACCGGCATCGGTCGGAAACGGCGCTTCGCACACGAACTCGGAAAGCGGGATTCCGCCAGGTGCCGAGTGGTCGGAATAACCGATCTCAGACAGGAGGGCCCGCGCGCGCTCCCCGACCCCGGGCGGCACGATCACGCCGATCGCCCATTCCCTGAGCGAAAGCCCGTCTAGGAGGCGGATCTCGTTGTTCACGACGTTTCCGCGGAATCTGCCGCCCATGAAGGAGAAGCCGGCTTCGAGCGTCGGGTCGTCGTTCAGAAGGCCGTAGCGGCAGAGGGCATCCGCCAAGTTGCGCAGCACGTTCCGCCGGCGTTCGAGGGGCATGGGGACCGCATCCCGCCTCGATCCCGCCGTTTCATCCTGGAACCGGTTGATCGCGCGGAGACGGCCCTCGCCCTGCTCCGGTGGATCGATGCTGTAGCTCGGGTAGATCTGGGCGTCGGCAAAGTTGACGATCGCGGGATCGAGGACCAGGCGAGGCCCTGGCATGGCGATCGTCCGGCTCCGCCATTTTCCGTCGAAGTAGTTGATGCCCGGCCCCAGCGTCATGAAAACGAACTGGTTCTGGCCCGAACCGATGTCGGTGTCGTCGATGCGCGACCAGTTCAGTCGGACCGAATCTGGCACGAGACGCCGCCTCAGACGTTCTCTCTGCGACAGCAGACCGGAATCCGTCGCCAACAGCCGAACCAGGTCTTTCAAGTCGGCGTCGCGTTTCCGTCCGGGATCGTCGAGGTGCTTGTTCGCCGAGAGCTTGTGCACCGGCGGAAGAACGAAAGCCTCGACCGGCACGACGAAACCGTCACTCGGCATCCTGTGCGATATGCCGAACCTCGTCGTCATAAGCGAATAGAATTCACGCGGCAGGAAGCGCCGAACGGGAACGGCCCTGCCAACCGCAGCTCTCAGCAACGCACCCGGATTTTCAGTCATGCGCGAGGCCGGAACTTCGAGTCTGAGAAGGCCCAGGTCGCCGGCAAACGCCGGGTTGTCCCGACCATCTAGGGTGAACGGCACGAACGTGTATGCAACCTCGAGGCCGCCGGCTTTGTCTCGCGTGACACCCCGTCGGCAGAAACCCCGCCGGTAG
>JAKJFL010000742.1:0-1885 GCA_022704935.1 Candidatus Rifleibacteriota bacterium | reverse complement strand
GGCTGAACAATATCGTGATAGATATGAATCAGGACATCTGGACCTACCTGATGCTCGGCTTCCTGACCCAGACGTCGAACCCCGACGAGGTCGGCTCCTCGACCATGCCCCACAAGGTGAATCCCATCAGGTTCGAGAACGGCGAAGGCAATCTCCAGCTCTCGAACGGCCTGCTCGCCACCCTTTCCGACAAGCTCTGCCGGTCGAGGCTGCAGCGCGACCTCTCCGACAGCACCGTCACCCGCAGCATCGGAACGGCGCTCGCCCATTCCCATCTCGCCCTCGGCGAAACCATCGGCGGCCTCGGAACGCTGCGGCTCGATGCCGAGGCCTGCCTGAGAGATCTCCGGGAGCACCCGGAGCTTCTCGCCGAGCCCATCCAGACGATTCTCCGGGCCGAAGGCGTGCCGAACCCCTACGAACGGCTCAAGGAGTTCACGCGGGGGAAACGCCTCAGCCCGGCGTCGCTTTCCGCATTCATCGGTGAGCTCGACGTCGCAGCCCCGGTCAAGCGGCGCCTGAAAGCTCTGAAGGTTGAGGAATACGTCGGCCTGGCGCCGGAGATCTGCCGCCGGGTCGTCGCCGAGACACGAAGGGAGCTGCGAAAGAAATGAAGATCGCCGTCATCGGCTCTGGAGCCAGAGAGGCCGTTCTCGCCTGGAAACTCCGTCAGAACCGCAGCTCAGAAGACGTGTTCGTGCTTCCCGGCAATCCGGGCATTCCCAACAGCCACCCCGTCTCCGCCCTCGACTTCCCGGCAATCAGGCAGTTCTGCACGGAGCATCACGTGGAGCTGATCGTCGTCGGCCCGGAAAAGCCCCTGTCAGAAGGAATCGTGGACTTCTTCGCCGGTTCCGGCATCAGGATTCTCGGGCCGGATCGCGAAGCCGCCCTGCTGGAGAGTTCCAAGATCCGCGCGAAGGAGTTCATGCAGAAGCACGGGGTGGCGACGGCCCCGTTCCGCGTCTGTTCCTCGCCATGCGAGGCGATGGCAGAAATCACCGCCCGCCGGGGCAACCTCGTCCTGAAATTCGACGGGCTCGCCGCCGGCAAGGGTGTGTTCGTCTGCTCCTCGGTCGCAGAGGCAAAGCAGGCCCTCGGCCAGATCACGGCCACCTACGGCGTGAACGCGCGAATCGTGACCGAAGAACGCCTCTGCGGCGAAGAGGTTTCCGTCATCGGGTTCACCGACGGCAGGGACATCCGGCTCATGCAGCCCGCCCGCGACCACAAGCGGCTTCTCGACCGCGACAAAGGCCCGAACACCGGCGGCATGGGCGCGTTCTGCCCGGTTTCGCTCGGTGACGGAGCGCTCATGGCAGACATCGAACGACGGATCGTCGCCCCCACGCTTCGCGGCATCCAGGCCGAACGGCTGAACTACCGCGGTCCCATCTACTTCGGAATCATGGTCACCCCAGAGGGGCCGCAACTTCTCGAATACAACGTGCGCCTTGGCGACCCCGAAACCCAGGTCCTCCTGCCCTCGCTCGAAACGGACCTGCTCGACGTCATTCTCGCCTGCCTGAACGGCACGCTCGGCCAAACGCCCCTCGCGTTCCATGAACGTTCGTTCATCGGGGTCGTCCTGGCCTCGCAGAACTATCCCGGAAGCGACTCCGAACCGGCCGAGATTTTCGGCCTGGGCGATCTGCGCGACGACACGCTCGTGTTTCCCGGTGCGGTTCGCGATGTCGATCGAAGGCTGTTCACCGGCGGCGGCAGAGTGCTGACGCTCGTGCGCGGAGCCGACGACCTGGAAAAGGCCCGTGACGCGGTGTATGCCGAATGCCGCAAGGTCCGGTTCCAGGGCATGCAGTTCCGCAGGGATATCGGAAAACCGGACCTCCGCGACAGCCCTGTTCCGGAAAGGGGCCGGTGATGA
>JAKJFL010000095.1:0-9176 GCA_022704935.1 Candidatus Rifleibacteriota bacterium | reverse complement strand
AGGTCGGGATGGGGAGATCCCAGGAGAATTTTTTCGAGAATTTTGCCGTCTTCACCTTCATGAAACGATCGCCGATCTTCACGAGATACTCGCCCATGTTCGCCGGATCGATCTCGACATCGCCGTGCGCACCGACGTCGGGCAGGTAGGTGAAGGTCTTGTGGACGTTGGAGCCGCCGCCGGGAATTGTCCGCCTGACCTGGATGTCGACGGTGATGGGGGCCGACAGCAGGAGGCCGCTGTAGGCCTCGAGATGGTCACGGCTGATTGTGTTGAGAGCGTTCAGGTCGCTTGTTTCCGTGACTTTCCTGGCGAATTTCATCTCGAGTAGGAAGTTGAAGTCATACGCCGACGGGCGGGCGTTCACGAGGTCGAAATGATGGTCGATATATTCCTTGCCCGATGTGCCCGCCGACCGGACCTTCCAGTCGTTGTCGTTCAGGGCCGGGGCACCGGCGGTGCGGGTATCGAAAGCGCGGGTCTCGCTCCGGAATGCTTCGAAGGCGGACGGGAAGTCGCGCTTTCGCAGGTCGTCGGCCGTGGCTCTCCATTGCGGGGCATACGTAGCGTCGTTGCCCGGCCCCTTCAGCTCGAGCCTGGGATCCTCGAACTCCGAGATCTCGTGGTCGAATACGCGCACGTTCAGGGTCAGAACGCGCGTCTGCGGAATATCCGTGACCGCGTAGTAGACGATGACGCCGAGCGAGTCGGTGACGGGGGTCACGATTCGCTGAGTATAGCGAGTGATATGTGTAATCGTATACCGACCGGCCCGCTTGAATTCGTAGGTCATGCTCTCGCCAGTTCCCGTGCCGCCCTCGCTCTCGAGGCCGGCGATGGACCAGGTCTGGACCCATGTGTCGGGCTTGATGACCACGTCTTCGACCCCGGGCGCCCGCCAGGTCTGCGGAATATCCTCCGGAATGTCGTCGGGGCCGAGAATCGCCGTGGGAAGCTTCTTGTATTGGACGGGCGGGTAGGGTGGCGTCGGGGGCGGTTTAGCCGGATCCCAGCCGCCGGATTCGAGGCTGAACCGACGGCCGAACGACATCTGATTGCCCTCGGCGGGATCGTATGCCCAGATCGTCGGCTCGATGAACTTGTAGTTGTAGGATTCCTTCAGCGTGAAGGTGTTCGCCCCGGCCGGAGGATAGGCCGAGAATTTGCCGCCGGCGATGACCCGGAACTCGCGGTTGAGGTCGGTCACGACCGGCTTGCCGATTGCCATGCCGATCGGGTGCTGATACACGCTGCTGAGGATGAAGCCTTCCATGGCTTTGATCTCGTCCCAGCGGGCGAGGTCTTTGGAAGTGAGGCCGTCGACGCCGTCGACGTCACCGAAGAGCGGCAGTTGGCCCATGTTGCCCGATTCGACGCTTTCGAGCAGTCCGATGCCCCACGGGTCGCCGACCGGGTAACAATGTGCTCCGGTGAAGTCGCATTTCTGATACGCCTGCACGGTGAGCCGCTTGAAATACCCCATGATCGTCCCGTCGACCACGATGCCGGTATGGGAGCGGTAGAGTTCGGGAAACCGGGAGGCATCCTCCGCGCGCCTGGGGTGGGGCGCCGGGCCGAGGTTCGGCAGGAACTTCGCGCCGGTGTAGCCCGGGAATTCTTTCTGGGTATACCGCAGGTTCACCGGGGACAGCGGGTATTTCTTCGAACCCGCGCCGGGGATTTCCGTGGCGTAGAAGGTGCCGGTGAGGGCGTTGCCGATCCAGCCGACCTGGATGTGCGCGACCGTTCGGCCGATCACTCCATTCTTCACGATCGTTTCCTTGATCGGGAACGGCCCGACAAAGGCGAAGACCCTGGAATTGATTAGCAGGAGCGGGTTCCGAGCGAACGCAGACCGGATCCCCTGGCCGAGTTTCTCGAACGCTTCCGGGAAGTTGCCGAACGAGTGATACGAGATTCCCGCGCAGTCGTCGGTATCGGCGTCGCCGTCCTCGTCGAAATCGGCGATCTTCAGGCCGCGCTCGAGGAAGGCCTTGTCGATGCTGTCGATCCGGCCGTCCGCGTTGATGTCGAACATCTTCGAGAAGATGTATTTGACCGGGCCAGCCTTGGGCTTGCCGTTCACAAACGTGTAGGGAACGGTACATTCGCGGATGTAGCCGCGGCCGAATGCTTCTGTGCCCGGGTGAAGCGTATACCCGGGAATGACGCCGGCGTGACTGAGATAGTTCTCGGTCGGAATCGGTGTGTAGGGCGCCGGGGCCTTTTTCACGCCCTTCACCATCCGGGGAGTGGTCACCAGATACAGTTTCGGCTCGGCCGATTCGATGGCCATGTACACCGGCACGTCCACCTGATCGTAACCGAGATTCGACAGGAGCTTGACGACGTCGCGCATCTTGATCTTGCCGTCGAACAGCTTGCCGTATTCGATATAGTATCGTTCCTGGTTCTTGTTCAGATAGGGCTTGTCCCAGCGGAGCTGGAGCTTGACTTTCGTGTCGTCGATGGTCGGGCGCCAGACATTGTCGACATCCATTCGCCAGGTCGGGTTCCCCGGAGGGAGCGGATGCACGAACGCTTCCAGCAAACGCTGAATTTTATCGAGTGGGTGCCTGAAAAAATAATGGTACCAATAAAATACGAAATCCCTGAGCTCGCCGTTGTACTCGAACCGCTGGTCTTTCAAACCGTCGGGCGTGACCCGGGCAAATTCACCGGACACGGGGGACCAGAAGGATTTGAACACTTCGATCCACTTCTTCAGGATGGGATCCCACCGCTTGCCCATGTTGAGCCTGACTTCGAAGTCTCTGATCTCGTCCTGGCGGACCTTGCGGAGGAACGAGCCTTTCGTCCAGTAATAGACCTCGTAATAGTTCCAGTCGACGGCGTAGGTCGTGCAGCCGCCGGACCAGCAATATCGGCTTTTGCCCTCGCCGGAACACCCGCCCGACCAGCAATAGGTCGCATACCGGATGGGAACGCTGTACCAGTAATTGACCAACGTCCAGTCATATTCGTACCGCCAATGCCACATATTCAGACGGGAACCGAGATTGAACGGCGTGAATGCCTGTTTGTCGGGAGTCAGTCGGCAGCCGCCCGAGTTCAGCAGTTGGGTCGATCCCAGATTGTTCGGGCCGAAATACATGAAGACCTTCTTGTCCTTCATGAACGGCTGAAAAGGTGTGTTGCGATCGATGTTCTCCCGGGTGTCGAACTCGCCGCGCGGCATGGTGAATGTCGTTCCGATACTGACGTCGAACCAGCCGTTGTAGATGAAGGGATACGAGGTGGGGGGGTGATACTCGATATACGGGCCGGTTGGTTTTGGCGTGTGAGGTGCCGGATAACTGCTTCCAGCCGATGCGCATGAGATGCCGCCCGCCCAGAAAAGCGCGATGAGGACCATCGCGATGACCCCTCGGATCCAGCGTTTCGCCTGATTCATGTGCAGCCTCTCCTCGTCTGACGCGGCGTCTGAATGTCTTGATTTCTTAAGGGCCGGACGTTGCCGTTTGTTCGTTGGGAATATCTGAGGTGCCGCGGGGTAGATACTATACTTCCTCATACAGAACAAGCAAAACGGAAGAAACGGTACAGCCCACTCCTACCGTAAATTATCCACTTTTTTA
This sequence comes from Candidatus Rifleibacteriota bacterium, assembly GCA_022704935.1. Lineage (GTDB taxonomy): Bacteria > Muiribacteriota > Ozemobacteria > Ozemobacterales > Ozemobacteraceae > MWAR01. The sequence continues at coordinate 5,577 of JAKJFL010000095.1, read as the reverse complement.
TCGATTCCCTCAACGAAAAATATTTTTACCGAAACTGTGCCTTCCGAGGTGCGATCAAGGCTGCACGGAAGGAGTCGCAAGCGCCGATGTGAACAGCTCCGGCAGGTCCTTTCCGACCTGTTCGAAAAGCTTGCCCGCTTCTTCGGCCGACGGATCCGGTGCCGTGCCGCTTCCCTGGCCCTGGGCCTTCTGAAGCAGCTCGAATGCCTTCTTCATCTCCCCGAGCCGTGTCATGACCTTCGTCCAGGCCGGGGAGGCGCCGTCCCACCGCTGAACCACGTGGGCGAGCGCCAGAATCTGATCGGCATAGGATGCGACCTGTTTGAGGTGCACGTGGTGGAGATTCTCGGTCAGGTTGCGCCTGCTCGCACTCATGGACCAGGAAATGTAGCCGTAAGCCTGATGAAGGTGCATGAGGGAATGAACCACGAAAACCCGCAGCTGCTGACGCTGCCCGATATCAGGCAGGATGCCGGTAGAACTCGGCGGATACACGAATGACGGGGTGTCTGATGCCGTCATGCTCGCGATCTGCATCACCTGCGCATCGTTGGCAATCGTGGGAGCCGGCTGGGAATATACGGCAGAGGATATTATCGCGGCCATTACGAGCGCGCAGAACAGAGCTATCCCACGGGTATTCGAATTGTTCCGGAACGACATCGGCAACCTCCGTCCAGTGAAATGCAAACTTTTTACATACTTCAGCATACAATTCTTCACATGCAAAATCGACAATTTCTTGTTTCCTGGAGAAAACGCCTCGTTGGCCCCGCTCTTGTAGACGGGCTCGGCACGAACTGGAACGCGAACTTGGCTTATGTATTTCAGGAAGCAATTCTCTCATTGGATACTGGGGATGATCGCACTCGCGTCACTCCACCATCTGGATGACTTCGGGAGCGTTTCCGTCGAAGACCGCTTCCATCAGACCATTCAGAGGAACGTCGAGCTTCCCTGGCCTGGAAAGATAATTTTCGCCTTCGAGAATGGTGGCGCGACGCTTGCCGCCATCGACGCGCAATGTTCCCTGGCCCCATTTGACCCGGAGTTCCCCTCCTGGAAAAGCCAATTGCCAGCGCATGGAGCTCGTTTCCGGTTTTTTCCAGGAGAAGCTCCCCTTCTCGAGTTCGAGCCTGACGAGCGTCTGGTGAAGATCGGGCGGGGCGACCTCGACGGAAATGACCCGGAACTGACTGTCGGGATGCACGGTCAGACGTGCTCCGTCCGCGAACGGAATCGTGTTTTCCCCGGATGTGGTCTGAACCAGATCGCCTTCGAACATTTCCGGCTGTCGAAGAGGAATGACCGAAAATCCAGCATCGGTTTTGCTGCGCCGTCTGCTGATGTTCTTCGCCGAATCCCAGCGGATGATCTTTGCCTTTGCCAGGGCGGTCGCGGCCTTTTCCTCCTCCTGCTGGCGCTTGACGGAAAAGAAGACCAGAAGGAGAAACACCAGGACGATCACTCCGACGATCGCTGCGACTTTCAGCTTGAGTTTTTTTCTCGCTTCCTCGACATCCTGGGCCTCCTGGAACATCTCGGCACGCGCCTTGCGGATGCGGCCGAAGAGGTTGTGGATGTCCTCTTCCGAGAATTTTCGGGCCTTCAGCCCCTCGATGAGTACCTTCAGCCGTGTTTTTTCGCTGAAGAGGCCCTCTATCTCCTTCTGGAACGCAGCTTTGTACCAGAACTGAGCGGTGCTTAGATCAAAGGATTCATCGTTCTTCACGATGCCGAGCGACGCGTCCACCTCGCGAAGGATCGAGCCCACAAATGCTTCCGAATGTGGATCCGGGCCGGGTTTGGCGGAAGAGGCTGTCATGGATTCATCTCCGGAAGGTAGGGTTCGGGAACTCGCTGGGGATGTGTGATGAAAAACTCCGCCCAGGCTTCGGCAACGGCGAACTCCTGGTCAGACAATACCGAAGATTCGACGGGAACGAGTTCTTCGTGAAATACGCAGCCCCAGCGGTTTCTCATCCGTTCAAACCGCTGGCCCTGGCAGGCGGGAACGGCCGGGGTGCACCACTCTTTCTCGAACAAGCCGAACCAGTCGCCCCGGCCAGGCCCGGAGCCGGTGGTTCCCTCGGGGGCGGCGGGGCGCAGAGCCTCGTAGAGAAAATCGACCGCCGCATAGGTCTGGTTGAACTCGAGCTGTGGGATATGCTTGTTGACCAGGCGTAAAACCTCTCCGCATCGGGCGCGATACCTCTTCTGAACCGACATCAGATAGGTCGGGATCGATTCGGGGGCGGAAGCGACCTGAACCAGTTCTCTGGAGAGAATTTCCGCGAGAATCTCCGGCGACGGAATAATGACGGTTGCGCTCGAGGTTTCCGAGGCGTTCCGCGACTCCTTCAGAAAAAATCCGGCTCCGGCGCGCAACGTGCCTGTTTCCCATTCGGGGGGAATCGCGCTGCCCCCTGTTCGAAATGCGTCGAGATATGCCCCTGTCCGAGCCGTCTCCTGCTGCTTCAGCCAGAGGATCAGCTCGATATGGGCGATCAGGCAGGAAAAGACATGGCGCAGATGATGGTGGAGAGGCCGCCGGAGCGCCGATTGAAGGCAGCGTGCCGCCGACGGCCAGCTTCGACGCTGGATGTGCGCCTTCGCCAGCCAGAAATCCGGATTCCCGTCGGGCGGGTGGCGTCTCATGGCGAGTTCGAACGCCTGCAATGTCCGGTTTTGAAGCGGGGCCGGCAGGGCCATCGGGCCGGTAGCGGAAAGCGATTCCTCCGGCGGGGTCTCGATCGGTGCCGCCGAAGAAGCCGGAAGACCTGCCCCGGCCGGATCATATCGATTGTATCGGTCGGTTTCTTCGGGCATCGGAAGATCCGGGGTGGTGGCCTGGGACAGGCCCAGCCGATAATAGAGCACCCCCGCGATGAACGAGAGCATGATGAGAATCACGAGCGAGATGGTTCGGCGGCTCATCTGGACGATACCTTCGGGCAACGGCGTTCCACTTCTTGCAAGATGATCCGGGCTTCGTCGCGCCACCTGCCGTCGGACTGGCACGATAAAAGATGGTCGCGGGCCACGAGCAGCCACTCGTCGTCGAAACTCGAAGCCTGCCACAGTTCGAGCGCCAGGCGTGCGGACTGGTAATGCCAGTCTGCGGATGCGCCCAGGGCATGCCGGACATGAAGTTGCCACGCTTCCTGGACGTCGGCGTTCGACAAGGCCGCCGATGTCTGCTCATCGAGCGATGAAGCCCAGCCGGCATCCTCCTGTTCCTGTTTCGAGACGGGGTTCAGGAACGACAGTTTCATTCCTCCCCGGCGGAGTGAGGGAATCATGGATGACAGCAGAACATCCTGTTCCCAGAGATCGCGTGGAATCGCGGTCGGAAGCCATGCCTCGAACTCCCGGTCGGCGATTTCCCCTGCCTTCCATCGCAGGAACCGTCTGATGATCTCCAGGCGCGCGGATTTCTGCTGCCCGGCGGTGCATTCCTGGAAGTAGGGCCATCCCTGGCGGGCCAGCAGGTCCGGCTCTTCGAGGATTGCCTTGAGGAGAATCTCGAGGGCTCGATCCGGAGATATTCGGCACATCTCCTCGAGGGCGAGCCAGCGTTTGTCGGGAATGGCGGTGTCTGGCCGGGATGCTGATGCGGTAGCGTTTTCCGCTTTCGCCGAGCCGGCGGGCTCGCGTTCCTGCGCATTGGGCGGGGGAGCGTGGCTGCCGACGTCTTGGGGCGGAACGATGCCGTCATTTTTTCGTGGCTTTCCCGAGGCTGCGGTGAGACGGTCGAGAAATTCGAGGCAGATGCGATCCTGGGGGGCGAGTTGAACCGCATACCCGGCCTGGACCTCGGCTTCCTTCGGGTTGCCGCCTGAAACGAGCGCCTGGGCGAGTGCGAGTCGATACCCCGGATGACGTGGATTCGCCGTGTTGACCCAGATCAGTCTCTCGATGGCGGGCTGTATTCTTCCTTGCTGAAGATCGGCGATTGCAAGGCATGCTTGCGCTTCCACGTGGTTCGGATCCTCTTGCAGGACCTGAAGCGCATGCCTGATGACGTCATTCCAGCGGTTCGTCGAGCATCCCTGGCGGGCTTTTTCCATAGAAGCCTGGGCATTGGCTGAAAGGCCCGGCCCGGCGGCGGCCTGGTGGTTGTATCCTGCGGAAGCGATCACAAGAAGCCCCAGCCCGACCAAACCTGAAAGCCAGGAGCTGAAAAACCAAAGCGGAACCGGAGCTTTCCGGATTCCGGAACGCGTTTTCATCGATATGAACTGCCTTTGTGATCCGTTATGATCGGTACAATGTACCATAATGAATTCCCCGGAACAAATTCCGCGTTCATAGTGAATGACTGTCCGGGGGGGCGAAGACTCGAAATCGCGGAATGATCGAGGCAAAAAGATGAACGGTCCGAAATCACTTGCGCCCGATACCGGAATGTGATATAAAGAACCTCGTTCTCAAGGTTCTGGGCATTCGACCCACCGGGGCGTAGCGCAGTTGGCAGCGTACTTGAATGGGGTTCAAGTGGTCGCCAGTTCGAGTCTGGCCGCCCCGACCGGTAAGAAGACGGGCTTCGCATCTGCGGAGCCCGTTTTCCTTCCCGGGAATTTCCTCTGGACAAGCGGCCCAACCGCCTTTACAATGCCACCAGCAAAAGCAACCGGCGCACATCGCGCCTTCAGGGAAAGGAGTTCTTTCATGAAAAAGGGTAAGACCGGGTTCGACACCGAATGTATTCATGCCGGGCAGCATCCCGACAAGCTGTATGGGGGCGTGAGCGTGCCGATCTTCCAGTCGTCGACCTTCGCGTTCGAGAACGCCGCCCAGGGTGCCGCCCGCTTCAGCGGCCAGGACAGCGGCTACAAATACACCCGCCTCGGCAACCCCACCACGGCCGGCCTCGAAGAGTGCGTCGCCGAACTGGAAGGCGGCGGTCTGGGGCTCGCGACCGCCTCCGGCATGGCGGCAGTCTCCACCGTGTTCATGGCCTTCCTCGGCCAGGGCATCCACATGGTCGCCACCGACTCGGTGTATGGTCCGACCCGCACGCTGGCCGAGAACGAGCTTTCGCGGTTCGGGGTCGAATCCACCTTCCTCGACACCACCGACCTCAACGCCGTGAAGAAGGCGATGAAGCCGAACACGAAGCTCGTCTACCTGGAAACGCCGGGCAATCCGACCCTCTCGATCAGCGACATCGCCGCCTGCGCGAAAATCGCCCACGCCAACGGCGCCATCCTCGTCGTCGACAACACCTTCTGCAGCCCGATGCTCCAGAAGCCGCTCGATCTGGGCGCCGATGTCGTTCTCCACAGCATGACCAAGTTTCTCAACGGCCACAGCGACGTCGTCGCCGGCATCATCGTCGCGCGCGATCCGAAACTGTTCGCCCAGATGAAGAAAGTACTCGTCCAGATGGGTGGGACGATCGACCCCCACCAGGCCTGGCTCGTCCTCCGCGGCATCAAGACCCTTGGCATGCGCGTCCGGGTGGCCCAGGACAGCGCCATGAAGCTCGCCCAGGACCTGCTGAAACACCCGGCCGTGGCGTGGGTGAAGTATCCCGGCCTACCGTCGCATCCGCAGCACGAGCTTGCGAAGAAG
>JAKJFL010000741.1:0-1888 GCA_022704935.1 Candidatus Rifleibacteriota bacterium | reverse complement strand
GGCCAGGTCGAAGGCTTCCTTGATCTTCTTGCGGAAGATGCGGGACACCTGCCACTGCGTGAGAGGCCGCGTCTTGACGAGCATTCTCAGGACGATCGCGGAGTTGTCGAGGTTCTCGACCCCCAGCACTTCCGGTCTTCCCCAGATGTCGGCCGAAAGCGCCGGATCGGCAGCGAGTTCGTCGCCGACCTTCTGCAGGATCCCGAACGCCTTGTCGAGGTCCGTCTCATACGCGACGCCGATGTCGAGAACGGCTCTCGACCAGGCGTAGGTCATGTTCTTCACCGAGGTGATCTCGCCGTTCGGAATGATGAAGACGCTTCCGTCGGTCGCCCGGAGGACCGTCGTCTTCAAATTGATCCGTTCCACGACGCCTGACCGGCCGCCGATCTCGATGACATCCCCCACCCTGAACTGATTCTCGACGAGGATGAAAAATCCCGCGAAAAAGTCCTTTACCAGGCTCTGACTGCCGAAGCCGATCGCCACGCCGACGATTCCGGCGCCGGTCAGCAGCGGGGTGATGTCCATTCCAAGCTCTCGCAGGATCATGATGCCACCGATGCAGAAGAGGACCACCCGGGCGCTCGTGTTGAGAATCTGCACCAGCGTCGACGCGCGTCGCTCATTCTCTGTCAGGCTCGATCGCGACTCGTTTTTGACATACTCGATGACGCTCTCCCCGAGCGTCTGGACAAATTTGAGAACGAGAAGAATCGCCGCTATTATTATAATAATACGTATTATTCTTGCGACGAGCCAGTCGCTCTGGCCGACGAACCAGTTGACGACAAGCCGCACCGCGAAGGAATCCGTCGTGATGCCGACGAACGATGCCGCGGCGAGAACGGCGACGAGGTAGACGAACAGCCTGATGGTCTTTTTCCCGAGGAAGAGGAGAAACTGGGCCCGCTCCCGTCCCACATACGCCGCCGCGGCTCCGTTGTCGGGATCGAACAGGATCACCGACAATCGTTCCGCCATCGGCTTTCCGACGGCGACGAGCATGATGATGCCGAACGCTTCGAGGTTGCGCCTGAAGACGAACAGGGCGAGATTCTCATAGCCGTACAAGGCCGTCAGCAGGCAGACGAAGTTGAGCACCGAAATGAACTTGTAGGCGAGAACCGTCAGCCGCAGCAGTCTCGAGTCCGGTTTGAGGTCGAAGTGATACTGCATCAGACCATAGAAGGCGTTGGCGCCTTTGATGACGGAGACGAACGGCCAGACGAGTGCGATCTTGCAGACCAGGCCGACGACGAAAACAATCTCCGAGTATACATCGAACCAACGAAGCAGGGCGATCGGCGGAATGCCGAGAAGAAGAATGCCGGTTATTCTGGAAAAGGCGATCCGCAGAATGTGCTTCTCCGGCAAGAATCTGAGCAGAACCTGTTCGGCGAATCTCCCGACGAGAATCGCGCCGAGCAGAACGGCCGGAACGATTCCGAGAACGATCAAGGGCTCAATCTGGCCTCCAAGAGCGACGAGGATCGCCACCGCCGCCAGGGCATGCCTGTTCCGTTTCAGCCACTGGAGGAGGGTGTGCCGTTCGTCGCAGGAAGGCAGGTCGCCGCGCATCCGGCCGAGGACCCAGCATGCCCCGATGCCGATGATGAGGGTGAACAGTATCTGGGCGAGAAGGCCGATGCTGAGCAGGCCGGACAGGACGGCCAGTTTCGACGAGAGAGCCGCTGGGAGTGCGGAAAGATCGCGCAGAACGGTTTTCCAGATGGTGGGGCGAGGTCTGAATTTGAGTCTTGCGAACAGGTTGCGTTCCATCTCCGACTCGATCGCCCGCTGGACGATCTGTTTGGCGGAGAATGCGCTTTTTATCAGGGAATCGTAAAGGGATATCTGCTCGCCCAATGTCTGAACAGCGGCCTGG
>JAKJFL010000094.1:0-9207 GCA_022704935.1 Candidatus Rifleibacteriota bacterium | reverse complement strand
GGGGCCGGGTATGTGAAGATCAATCTGAATCCGCACGAATGGCGACACCCGGAAGACCCGGTCCGGTTCCTCGATGACACGGCGCCGGCGATCCTGACGGGGGATCCAGTCGCATTCGCCGCGCTCGCCGAGCTGCCGCTTCGCCACAGGCCACGGGCACTCGTTTCCTCGGCCATGGCTCTTCTGCCCGGCCTGAAAACGATGCTGGAAACGCGCTTCGGGTGCCCGGTCTTCGACGTGTATTCCCTCACCGAATCGCGGTTCGTCGCGTTCGCAGGGCAGCACGGCCACGAAATCCTGCCGCACGACCTGTATGTCGAGATTCTCGACGAATGGGGCAGGGCCTGCCCCCCCGGCGAGCGGGGGGAGATCGTTCTCACGTGCGGCCGGAACCCCTTCCTGCCTCTGCTCCGATACCGGACCGGCGACACGGCCGCGTTGGCCTGGGTCGGGGGAAAACCAGTTCTCCAGGGACTCGAAGGGCGCACGCCGGTACTGTTTCTCACGAGCGACGGCAAGGTGGTGAATTCGATCGACGTGACACAGGCCCTGGGACATCTGCCGCTTTCGCAGTTCACTCTTAGCCAGGAAACGGATGGAACTCTTGCGCTCCGGTTTTTTGGGGCGGAAGGCGTGGAAGAGGGTATGCGCCAGGCACTGGAGCACCTGTTCGGCCTTGATATAAAAATAGATATTGATATATTAGATGCGCCGTTCACCGGGGGCGGGAAGGCCGTGACCTACTCGAGCGCCCGTTCCCCCGAAACACTCTTGAAAAGGCCGTGGAACTGGCGGCCGGCGGATGGAGGATGACGGTTTCATGAGCCTGAAAGACACGTTTGCATCGATTGCCTCGGTGTTCGGAAAGGTGTCGGCGTCCCCGACCCACCTGTCCCGTAAGGCACGGCGGAAGAGCGGTTTCGACGTCGCCGACCTGTATGAGGGACCCGTCGACGTCCGCAGGACCGGCGGGGTTGCGGGGGAGGGCGAGTCCGGACCGGCCCTCGATGAAAAACTGCGCCAGGCGTATTTCTGGATCACCAACCACGCGATCATCAGCCCGTTCTACGACATCGAGTTCAACGACGAGCCGCCCCAGGGGTTCACCCTCGGAGACTGCAAGAGCCGGCTGAACCTGCCGACCGACCAGAGCTACTCGAGCTTCGTCCTCCTGCCGCTCCTGACGCTCGTCCTGCGGCGCCGCTGCCTTCTAGTGGGCGGACCGGGGCGCGGAAAAACCGCCAGCGCCATCCTCATGGGCGTCATGGCTGGACATACATTGAAGGATATCAAACGCGCCATCCAGCACGGCCAGCCGCAGATGACGATCGCCGACCTGCTCGGGAACCCGCTTCCCTCGTCGCTCGTCAACGCGCAGACGATGGATGACGTGAAGATCTCGTGGCGAAAGTGGCTAGGAATGCGCGTGAAGATCATCGATGAATACAACCGCATTCCGACGAGGACACAGTCGGCCCTGCTGACGGTGCTTGCCGATGATTACGCGGAATTATATGACCAAATATACGAGTGCCCGCCGTCGGCCTGGTATCTCACGGCGAACGACGACGCTGGTGGCGGCACCTATCAGGTCATCGAGGCCCTGCGCGACCGCATCGATGTCGTGGTGAAGGCGCTGCATTTCAACACGCGGTTCCTGCGCGATCTGCTGATCCGTATCGAGGAAGAGATCAGGCCGGAAGAGGTCGTCCCGGCCGGGCTCGTTTTTTCCGGCGAGCAGATCGACCGTGCCCATCGCGAGATTCTCGCCGTCGGGATCCCGCCGTCGCTCCTGCGGCGCATAGAGTTTTTCACCTCGCATTTCGAATTCTGCGACGTCGCCGCTGACCAGATCGAGTACAAGACCAAGGATACCGCGAAGCTCGGCGGGATCGACTGGCAGACGGTGACGGGGCAGGACACCGGCAAGGACCGGATCCGCGATCTCGGCAGCCAGACGCGCAACGGTCTCTCGGTACGCGCTATGATGACGGTTCTGGCGTATGCCAAGGCCCTGGCCTGGTTCCGCGGCTTCGAGGAAGTCGGGTTCGAGGATGTCCGCCAGATCATGCCGTTCGTCCTTCACGACAAGCTCGTCCAGGACCCCGACTCGCCGTTCTTCGAGCAGGCTGGCCACACGAGCTTCCGCATCGACCGCATCGGCTGGATCCGGAAGCTGTTCGATCTCTCCTGCCAGGAGTTCGACCGGCTCGGCCTCGAAAAGGAAGACCCCGTTGCCGACCTGCTCGTTGAAATCGGGAAAGGTCTCGACGGCGTCGGGGAAGCCGAGGTCAGAAAGCGGCTCGCCACGATCGAACGGCATATCGCGGAGGTCGCGAAAGGGCGCAAGATGTACGGGCACCTGTTCGATGACGTGCTCGCCCTGAAATACATGCACCAGCGCTACACCAATTATCTCAAGTGGCTGTCCTGGAAGGGCGGTGCATGATCGAAGGAGGCCGTGAAAACATCGCCGGTTTCGCCCGCGGAGAGGGCCTGATTTCAGGACCGCTGGCGGAAGCGCTCCGGCGCGGGCGCGAACGGTTCAATACCGCTTTTTTCGTCGCCCGGCAGTCCTCGCCCAGCCTCGACGAAGCGGTCTTCGCGCAGTATCTCCGCATGCTGGCGCCGGCGGCGGAGGCAATCTCGCCCCATGGTCCGGAACGGTTCGATGCCGCCGTGGCAGTCTTCTACGACCTCCTCCTCGACCTGCTCGCCAAGGGCATCCTGAACGATGCCGCGAGATCGGACCTGCTCGGGCGCGTCATCACGGAACTTTTTCCTCCGCTCCACGCATTTCTCGCCGAGGCTCCGCACGATACGGCCGGGAAACTGGTGAACGCGGCTCTCCAGCTTGCTGCAACGGCCGGCGCGCGGCCGAGAGAATGGATGGATCTCCTGATCCGTGTTGTCCCGATGGTTTCGGGGCACGGAGAATTGTTCGATGCCGGGCGTGTCCTCGCATGGCGATGCGGTATGGCACAGCTGCGGACGGCAGCACTGCGCGCGGCGGAACGGTTGAGCGAGCCGGTGCTGTTTTCTGTACTCGACGTTACATCGGCAATGAAGGGCGGTCGTGTCTCTTCAGCGGAACTTCTCCGGGCGCTCACCGCCGATCCCTGGTTGCATACGGCCGAAGCAATCGAGGGAGCGGCCGGTCGGCCGAAGGCGCTTCGGCTCGTCGCGGACGCCGGGGGATTCCGCGGCTTCGGCGGCCCGTTCCTGGCGCCGCCCCGCGCCCGTGTCGTCGACGGGGCTCTCGTTTTGTCCGATGCCAGCCAGGCGTGGAAGATGCATGTCGACGTTTTCGGCGTCGTATTCTCAAAAGTATCCAACGATATATATGAGGACGGAAGCCGTTGCGGAACCTTGAAACAGGCCCTGCGGGACGAGACCCACGATGTCACGGTTGCCGGGGAGGGAACGATTGCGTGGAAGGGCCTGAAAACTCGGTGCGACCGGCTCGCGTATCCGACGGGCGTCGTCTGCGATGGGACGACGGCTGTCGTCACCCTCAGACATTCGCATCGCGTTCTCCTCTTTGCCCGGACAGCCGGTCTCCCGGACGGTGTCAGGAGGATAGGATGAGCGGGAACGAGGAACGGCTCCGGGTCTGGCGTGCCTGCTGGCCGGCAGCGCTCGATATCTGGAGCCGGCACACGAAACTCCGCGAGCCCCGTTGGTGTGTGACCACTGACGACGCGGCCGACGAAGGTCTTCGTGCCACTGATTCAGGAGCGATGATCCGTCTGAACGACCAGACGGTGGTCATCAGTTTTCCGAATCTGGTCCGGGCTGGTCTCGACCGGTTTCCGCTCCAGATTCTCGCACACGAGATCGGTCACCATGTCTACTGCCCCGGCGATCTTTCCGACCAGGCCCGGCTTCTCGCGCGGATCCGGCATGCCCTGCCGAAGTTCGAGCGCCACGCGGGCCTCGTCGCGAACCTGTATGCGGACCTTCTCATCAACAACCGGCTCCAGCGCTCCGGCGGCATGGATTTCGCCGGGTTGTTCCGGGCGCTGCGAAACGACGGAAAGACCGATGCCGTCTGGACATTATATATGAATATATATGAAATGCTCTGGGGCCTCCCGTCCGGGACGCTTTCCACGGGGGAACTGACTCCGAGACTCAGGGCCGACGCGGATCTCGGGGCAAGATTGGCGCGGGTCTACAGTCGCGATTGGCTCCAGGGCGCGGGACGGTTCGCATCCCTCCTGTATCCGCATGTCGCGCAGGCATCCGAGCAGAACGCCGCCGAATGGATCCGGAACCTGCGGGACCTCGAGAAAGCCTGCGCCGGCGCCGACACGGTGCCGGAAGGCCTCATCGAGATCGATGCCGGAGAAGCCGAAGGAGCCATTCACCCGTCCCTCGACCCCGAGCTGAACGGGCTCGAAGGCGAGGGCGACGGGAAAAACGGCGGAGAAAGCGACGCAGAGAGCGACGAGGAGGGCGGCCCGGAAAAGACGCCGGCCAACAGGGACGGGAGAGCCAAAGGCTCTCAGCCGGACGGGGCAGGGCAGTTCCGCGAGCCCTATCAGTATGGCGAACTGCTTCGCGAGCTTGGGATCGGTCTGTCGCCGGCCGAACTTGCGATCGCCTACTACCGGGAACGGGCGAGGCCCCATCTGGCGCGCTTTCCCCGGCGGCGGGCGCCCGAGGCGACGGAGGAGCAGATCGAAGGTCTGGATACGTGGGATATCGGATCGCCGGTCGATGAGATGGACCTGTTCGAGACGGCGGCCATGTCGCCCGTGATCATCCCCGGCGTCACGACCGTCAGGCGGCTGGTCGGCATCGTGCCCGGAAAGGAACCCGAAACCCTGCCGGTCGACCTCGACCTGTATGTCGACTGCTCGGGGTCGATGCCGGATCCGAGATATACGACCTCCTATACGGCACTGGCCGGCGCCATCATCATACTCTCGGCACTCCGTGCCGGATCGCGGGTGAAGGCGACGCTCTGGAGCGGCAAGAACCAGGTGCTGACGACGCACGAGTTCGTCCGGGACGAACGGGCCCTCCTCGGCATCCTGACCGGCTACCTCGGCGGCGGCACCTGCTTCCCGATCCATCTGCTCCGCGAGACGTTCGCCGGCAGAACCCCGAAGGACCGGCCCGTTCACGTGATGGTGATCTCGGACGACGGCGTCGACACGATGTTCCAGGATGACGAAAAGGGCGTCAGCGGCTGGAAAACGGCCCGCACGGCTCTCGAACGTGGCCGGGCCGGCGGTACGCTCGCCCTAAACCTCTACGGGAACCCGGATCAGTATCCCTGGTCCGCCCCGGCGAAAGATATTGGATGGGATATATCGGTCGTGAGAACGCTCGAGGAACTCGTTGATTTCGCCCGCGAGTTCAGTCGCAGACAGTATGAAAGGACGATCGCATGACGATTCGCGAAGGGCCCTCGCTGGAACTGCTTCTGCACCGGCTGGCCGAGACGCCGGACTGGTTTCTCCGGCAACCGGCGACGGATGTCGGATCGGCAGACGGCGTCGATCTGGCGGCCGTTCTCCGCGATCTTCTCCTGGACCTCGGGTGTGAAGCGCCGGATGCACCAGCTCTCCAACTGATGAAACAGGTCGGCGGCCAGACCGAGCGCGGCCGGATCGCCCTGATTCTTGCCTGGCTCCTTCACGACGGATATTTCCTGGAACGGCGGGGGACATTCACTGAAGGTGCCCTCGCCGCGTTTCGCGAGATTCCCGGCAGGTTCGCCGGCGTGGTCCGGGCGGATCGGTTCGTCACCGAGCCGGACCGCCGGGAGGAACTTGCGCGCCTTTCCCTGAAGCATCTCGGACTTCGTCCGGCCGGCGAGACCGATGTACAGGCCGCGGACCGGCTCGTTTCCCTCGACAGCGTCGAGCGGGCGAACATCGTCCGGGAATCGAGAGCGGCGGAAAAGCGTGCCCGGGAAGTCCGTGAGGCGATGGCCCGAAAAGCCGCCGAAGAGGCCGCGGCCACGTACGGCCGCGAGTGATGAGGTCGGCAGAAACGATGCTTGACCTGAGCCCCTGGGATCGATACACTCACGGATATAACGTGAAGACGGAGACGATATGGCTGACATGAACGGCAAGCTTCCGATCGAAGCCGTGGGACTGTCGATTTCGCGCTGCATTCTGGTGCTGGCCGAAGGACGTATTCCTGCCGGCGTGGTCCGGAAAATCATCGGTGGCACCCTGTTCGACAACCTCGACAACATGTGGCAGGAATACAGCCAGAAATACTGGTCGAGCTGCACGCTTCGTGCCCGAACGGTCTTTTATCAGTTCGTCGAGAAGAACGGTATCGACCAGCCTCGCCTCAGGGGCGAAGAGCCGCCCGATTCCGCGGCGGGAATCTGGATGGTAGGCGGCAGACGATACGAAACGGCCGCGCTGAAAGAACTTCTCGATATTTCCGACACGTTTCTGAAGATGCCCGCTCCCAGTCGCGACAGCCTGCTCGGCATGTTGCCACCGGATGCGATCACGGCGCTCCAGGACTCGATCCTCAAGGGCAATTTGAAACCGCTGATGCCGGACTTCGTTGCCAGGGCCGCAGGCAAGTCCAAAGAGGAGACCACCGCTCTGATCGTCGGCCGCATACGCGAGTTTCTCTCGATGGCGCCGAATTTCCAGCCCCCCGACCTCTACCCGGAGCTCCTGCAGGTCCTGCTCCCCTATATCCGGATGAGAACGGTCGAAAAGTCGGTGGTGTCGACGAAGACCGAGCGGCCGGTCCAGTTTTCCCAGATTCGAAAGGCTGTCAGGCTTCCCGAATCGGAGAAATGAAATAATCCGATAAACAGAATATCGTAACGGGACCGGAGCCTGAACAGAACGAAGGCCCGGAGAGGATGTGAGAGTATGCGTGAAGCGCACGAAGAGATGATGCGCGACCTGGTGAGCTACGGCATTCGCGACGAGCGCGTGCTCGATGCGATGCGGCGCGTTCCTCGCCATGCCTATATTCCCGAGATCATGAGGCGGGGCGGCGAATACGGCGATCACCCCGTACCTATCGGGTATGGCCAGACAATCTCACAACCATATATCGTTGCCTATATGACGGAGATGCTTGACTTGCGGGAGGGAGAAAAAGTCCTCGAGATCGGCACAGGGTCGGGATACCAGTCGGCCATACTCTCGGAACTCGGAGCGCGGGTGTACAGCCTCGAGGTTGTTCCCGAACTTGCCGAGCATGCGCGGACGGTGCTCGAGGCGAGTGGATACGATGTGAAGATCAGGGTTGGCGACGGGTATGAGGGCTGGCCTGAAGAAGCCCCCTTCGATGCGATCGTCGGTACGTGCGCCGCAGGCGAGATTCCCCCAAAGCTGGTCGGACAGCTGCGTGAAAACGGAAGACTGTTCATGCCGATCGGCGAGCCCGATTTCCAGAGGCTCGTCCTGGTTCGTCGCACGAGGGATGGAATGATCCGGTTCGACGATCTGCCGGTTCGTTTCGTTCCCATGATTCATCCTCGACAACGACAATGACAGCCGAAAGCGGTATGGGTGGGCGGTTCCGTCGCTGTTTGGAGAGGAGGGAACACGGATGGAAACGATGAGTGTCACCTGGGGATACCTGTTTTTGATTCTCGCGCTTCAGGCTCTTCGAAGGCGATCCGTTGCCGTGCTGCCTCATGCGGCTGTTTCGGCGGTGTTTCCCCTGGGGTCGCTGCTCTGGAACCTTGACGCTCTCTCGCTCGAAATAAAGGGCGCCTTCGTCGGCCTGTTCCTCGCGGGAATCATCGTCCAGTCCATACTGATCTACCGGGTGAACAGGTTCTGGGCGCACGAGCATGCCCTTCAGCACAAAACCCAAGTTCTGATCTGCATCGGCGGCCGGGAACGGCTCAAGCTGCTGATCGCCGGCATCGTGCTCTTCATGGCGCACGACCGGTATTTCCCGATGAAGGTGACGCTCTTCGAACTGCTCGATCGGTCCCTGTTCTGGGCCTTGTCGGCGCTCATCTGCATATCGGCCCTGTATGCGTTTGCGACCGCCAGGCACCAGATCCATACCGGAACCACAGAAGTCGTGAAGCCTGAATAGGGAGCATCCGCCATGAGCGTGTAGTATCATCATCACCGCTCATGATGACGACAACACGATTCCCTGTTTCCGCCAACGCGGGGCCACTGCTGCCTGCGGTGCTCCTCGTGGCGCTGCTTTTCGTGTCTACAGGAACAGGAACGGCCGGTGAGCCGTCGCGGAACGAGGAGGTTGTCCGTTCCCGGGAGATCGAGGCATGGCGGAGGCTCGCCGATGCGGCGCAGATGCGGTATATGCACTGGTTCGCGTATGCCGAAATAACCGAGAACGAACGGTGCTCCGCCGTTGTCGGACTGTTCAACGTCGCCGCCAGGTCCGAGCGGGTGCTGTTGTATCATCTGAACCAGCGTCTGGAAACCATTGGCGCAAATCGGAACCGGCCTGCCTATTCTGAGTATACTGCATGCTATACATGCGATTCGGCCATCGCGGCCGCGATAGGGCTTTGTTCTGGAACGACGGATCTTTCACCGCCGGCCGAGTTCACGCATCCGGAAACGGGGCTGGCCTCGGCGCTGCGCGCGGCCTCCGTCACGCCGAAGATCCTCGGATGGTTGGCTGCAAAACTGCGGCTGATGCGGAGCAAGCCGGTCGACCTGCACTGGTGGGCCAGGGAGTATTTCGTCTGCTCCCTCTGCGGCATGCCGATGGACGACCTCCGCCTGAACGCATGCCCCGCGTGCGGCGCGGGAGAGACGGAGTTCCTGCGGGTCAGGTGAGCCACACGCGCGTAAGAGACACCTGATCTGCCCGTTTCAGGCCGGTCTGGAGATGGCTTCGGATGCTCGGCTGTGATATACTTGGCCTCGGTTTGGAGGCGAAAGAACGCATGGCGGGACCGGTTTCATTTCGTGATCTCTCTCTGGCCGCATGGCGGGAGACGCGGCGGCGGCCCTGGCGGTTTGCTGCCTGCGCGGCCGGATACGCCGCAGCCGTCGCCGCCGCGGTGCTTCTGCTGAGCGCCCTGGTCTTTTCGCAGTATATCGAAAGTGGCATTCTCAGCTCGACCGGAACCCATTTCATCGTCTATGCCCCCGCGTG
The DNA here is from genome assembly GCA_022704935.1 of Candidatus Rifleibacteriota bacterium. Taxonomy (GTDB): domain Bacteria; phylum Muiribacteriota; class Ozemobacteria; order Ozemobacterales; family Ozemobacteraceae; genus MWAR01. The sequence continues at coordinate 114 of JAKJFL010000094.1, read as the reverse complement.
CATGGACATCTCGTCCCTGACGCCCGAGGAACTGGCCCAGCTCGCCTCTGGAACCAGACCGGCCCGGTGCGCCGACAAGTGCAAGGAATGCACCGGATGCAATAAAAAACCTGT
>JAKJFL010000740.1:0-1895 GCA_022704935.1 Candidatus Rifleibacteriota bacterium | reverse complement strand
GCCAGACGCCATGATATAGCACCCGCTTTGCATCAGCAGTGCATTCACGCCGATGATCTTGAGCGCGACCGTCTTTCCCCCCCCGTTCGGCCCCGTCACGACAACACAGGCTTTTTTCGGGTCCATTTCCAGGTCGAGAGGAACGCACTCCGGGTGCAGAAGCGGATGTCTGGCCCGTTCGAGACGAACCTGTCGGTCAGGGGCTATGTCGGGCCGGTGCGCATCGTAGTCCCGGGCGAATTTCACCCGCGCGAGAAGGGCGTCGAAGAAGACAAGCGTCTCGAACATCTCCCCGAGCTCGCCGCTCGCGTTCCGCAGGAGGTCCGTGAGGTCACGGAGAATGCGCAGAACTTCCTCGCGTTCTTCGGACCGGAGGCGCGCAAGACGGTTGTTGAGGGGAAGGAACTCGAGCGGTTCCATGAAAACTGTCTGGCCCGACCCCGAGGTGTCGTGAACGAGGCCCTGGACGAGGTTTTGACTCGACGATCGGACAGGCACGACGTAACGGTCGCCCCGGATGGTGAAAAACCGGTCCTGGAAAATCTCTCCGCCGGTGTTCACGAGTTCGGTCAGGCGGCGTTCGATATCGGCCCGGGCCTGGGCGAGTTCGCGACGAAGCGAGGCCAGACGCGGAGACGCATCGTCGCGTACCTCGCCCTTGTCCGAGATCGCCTGGACGATCTCTCGGTGGGCCGTTCCGAGGGTGGGCATACGGTTCACGCGCTCGACGAGGCGGCTGTCCGGCAACCGCTCGGCGAACCAGCCGGCGGATTCAAAGGCTTTCTGAACGGCCCTGGCGACCTCGATGTCGGCCCGGACGCACAGCAGGTCGTCGCCGGAGAGACTTTCCGAGCCCGTCCGCAGGCGGATCATCAGCTCTCGCAGGTCGCGAAGGCCTCCGACCGGCATGTGCCCCCCGCCGGCGACGAATGAATACAGCTCGTCCATATCCTGGAGAGCCGTCTGGATCGCCGGCAGATCGGAAGCCGGCCGCAGCGCCATGACCGCATCCTGCCCTGCCCGTGAGCCGGCATAGGCGGCGATCAGTTTCAGAACTTTCGAAAACTCCAGATTATCGAGCGATTTCGATTCCATAGCATCCTGTTTTAGAACTGAGAGGAAAAGTATGTTTCACCACGGAGACACCGAGGCGCAGAGACCGGTCACAAAGAAGCCACCAAGGCGCGAAGAATTCTTTTTTACGATATATACCTCGTTCAATACAGGCGGATCACGATCCGACCCTAGGCCACCGAGGAAAACGTGTTTCAGTGCCTGGCATGCGTATTTCGACGCAAGAACCGATCCGCAGATACTCCAGATGTCATAGATGAAATCCTGAAATCATTCTTTTCACATGGTTTCAGGTGTTCGTTCCTGTCTGTTCTTCATCTGCGTTCATCTGCCCTCTAACTGCGGATGCGTTTCTCAAGCGGGGGTGTTTCTCTGTGCCTCTGGGTCTCCGTGGTTCGTTTCTCGGGGGTCACTCGACGGTGACGGATTTGGCGAGGTTTCTGGGCTGGTCGACGTCGAGGCCGCGCTGGTCGGCGACGAAATAGGCGAACAACTGCATCGGCACGACGTTCAGAATCGGCGACAGGATCTCGGACACTCTCGGCACTTCGATGACATGCTCGACCTGGTGGCGGATATCCTCGTTTCCCTCGGTTACAATAGCAATCAATATACCAGAACGGGCCTGGACTTCCTTGAGATTGCTCAGGAGTTTGTCGAGCACCGCCGACTCCGTCGCGACGGCCATGACGGGGAGTTCCCGGTCGATGAGAGCGATGGGGCCGTGCTTCATTTCGCCCGCCGCGTAGGCTTCGGCGTGGATGTAGCTGATCTCCTTGAGCTTGAGGGCACCTTCGAGAGCCGTCGGGTAGTTGATGCCG
>JAKJFL010000093.1:0-9214 GCA_022704935.1 Candidatus Rifleibacteriota bacterium | reverse complement strand
GGGTTGTGCAGCGGCGCGAAGACGATGCAGTCCCGGACGGCCTGGAGAACGTCTTCCGTCAGGAGGACGCTGTTGGCGAACTTGTCGCCGCCGTGAACGACGCGGTGGCCGACGGCTTCGATCTCGTTGAGCGACTTGACCACGCCGTTGTCGGCGCTGACAAGCAGATCGAACACCTTCCGGATGCCGTCCTTGTGATCGAGAATCTCGGTGTTGATCGTGACCTTGGGGCCGTCGTCACCCTTGCGGTGGACGATGTTCGAGCCGGCGATGCCGATGCGCTGCACGAGCCCCTTCGCCATGACGCTCTTGTCGGCCATGTCGAACAGCTGATACTTGAGGGAGGAGGAACCGCAGTTGAGCACAAGAATTTTCATTCGTTCGTCACCTCTGGGAAATGGCGCCGGGAGCGCTCAGTTCGCGAATGGACAAGCCGCTGCCCTCGATGCGTCGGCCGTCAGAGCCGTAGCGGTAGAAACCGCGGCCGCTTTTGATTCCGTAAAGACCCGCGCGGACCATTTTGCGGATCAGCTTGCTGGGCAGATACGCGTTGTCATTGGTCTCGTGGTGCAGGCTTTCCATCCAGGAGAGGAGGGAATCGACGCCCATCTGGTCGGCAAGGGCGAAGGGCCCCATGTTGAGGCCGAAGCCGAGTTTCATAGCGTTGTCGATGTCCGCACAGCCGGCGATGCCCTCGTTGAGCACCTTCGCCGCCTGGTTCAGCATCGGCAGGAAGACGCGGGTCGTGACTAGGCCTGGATACTCGTAGACCTGGATGACGGTCTTGTCGAGCATCTTCGCGAAGCGTTTCGCGTTCTCGAGGGCGGCGTCGCTGGTCTGGGTGCCGCGGGAGACTTCGACGACGGGGGTCTTGCGAACGGGATTGAGGAAGTGCATGCCGATCAGCCGCTCGGGGTGCTTCATGCCCGTGGCCGTGTCGGTGACGGTGATCGTCGCCGAATTGGTGATCAGAAGCGTCTCGACCGGACAGATGCCGTCGAGCTTGGCGAACAGCTGGCGTTTGCCTTCGAGCCCTTCCGGGATCGTCTCGATGACGTGGCTGGCCTTCGCCGCCTCACTCAGATCCGTTGAGGTGCGGATGCGGTTCAGTATCGCTTTCTTCTCGCCCTCTGTAAGCCCCCAGCGGGCGATTTCGGAATCGAGCGCCTGCGTGATCTTGACCAGGCTGTCCTTGAGCTTGTCCGCCGCTTCATCGATCAGCACGACGTCGCAACCGGACATCGCCACGGCTTGCGCCAGTCCCTGTCCGACAGGGCCGACACCAAACACCACGACCAGTTTCTGAGTCATCATTCTTCTCCTGATGCGAGTAACCGTTATCTATCGATCGGCGGGCCGTATCCCGCCAAAAGTGACTCAATGTACCAGCCCTACGGAGAGAAGTCAAACACGGAAAACACCGAAGGCTGATGGCCTTCGGTGCCTGGATGATTCTCCGGGAAAAGCGTCAGTCCTTGTGAATGCTCCGGAAGCGGGATTTCACGGACTGGACCGCCTGCACCTGCCGCTCGGAGAGAATCGTGCGGACCGGGTCGCGGAGGACATTCGTGCCGCAGTGTATCTCACCCATAGAGTTGTGATACGGCTCGTCGTCGATGAAATGAACGGTGTTGCCCTGGGCGCGGAACCTGGCTTCGATGACTCGGTCGAAGCTCGGAATATTACAGGCCGGCACCAGCAGATGGTTGCGCACGACGGTCAGGTTCACGACCCCTGGCAGGAAGGCGCAGCAGCCGGTCGGCCGGGCGCCGCCACGGCCTTCATACAGCGACGGCCACGCCATTTCCGCGATGTCGCGGTCCGGGTCGTTCGAGACGGTGCGAATGAACTGCTTCAACTCGCCGACGTTCTTGTCGATGATCTCGCCGATCGCCCGGTTCAGGGTGACGAAATCGCCCTCGGCCGTCCCGCGGCCCGCGTCGGGATCATCGAGCCGGGCATTGAGAACGCGCTTCACCCGGAGCAGAAACTCGCGGTCGGAGCGGTTCAGCCTGTCGAGCTCGCTGTCGTCGATGTTGGTGAGAAGTTCGAGCGCGTAGGTCGGATCGGCCTTGACGATCGAATAGCCGCCGGGAGCGTGGGCGGTGGGGATGAAGGAAATATATTCATCGATATGCCCGACCGTCAGCCAGCGCGTGTCGGGGGTGGCGAGGCGGCCGGCGTATCCGAACTTCTCGAAGAACGCCTTGCAGGGGGCGGTGATCGTGTTGCCGGCGACCATGATGTCGTCGAACGGCGTCACTTCCAGGTTCCCGCCGTAATCTCCGTGGGACATCTGGGTCGCCGGATTCTTGAAATAGACGAGGTCCCACAGATTGGCGAGAGCTCTCGGCAGTCCGGCGAGGCCGCGGCCGCGGTTGCTGTCGAAGACCGCCTGCAGCTGTTTCCCGTCCGCCCAGGCGGAGCACAGTTCCATGCAGTCCTGCATCCAGATATCGCTCGATTTGAACGTCGGGTTGATCTCGACATACCGTGCCGCATCTTCGGCGCTGATGCCGAGCTCCTTAACGGGATCGCCCCCTGACGTCACGATGTGCAGCTTCAGCCGGTCGTTCTCGGGCAGCCGGTCCTGCTCGTTGATCTGCTTGACGACCATGAACAGGTCCTTCACGAACGGCCCGTTCCCGTAGGTGTACACCACGAGCAGTTTCTGTGGAACGTGGTTGTTGTTGACCAGCTGGATCCGTTCGACCTTGTCCGCCGCCGGCGCCGCATCGGCAGTTGGCGCGACCAGGCAGGAAAACGCCGCAAGAGTGACACCCAGGAACGTGCGCAGGTTCATTCCATTCTTCCCTTTCCCACGGCATGTCATGGCACGCCGTCGTCTTTCTCACATGTGTACAGTATACATCGAACGGGTACGACATGCTTGGTATGAAAATTACATCAGTGGGGAGGGAATGAGCTTCTAAAAATTCATCTGCGGCATCCGGCTCATCAGCATCATCAGGGGATTGGTTCCCGAGATGAAACACGCATGCCAGGACACCATGGGCGCGGAAGGTTCTCGGAGAATTTCATTTTCCTCCTTGGAACCTTCGTGAGCTCGGTGTCCTGGTATGTTGAGATTCGAACGGTTCACCGCGGAGACGCTGAGAAGCCGAGGAAAATATTTTCGTACATCTTTTTCATCTTGTTTCAATCTCTGCGCCTCTGTGCCTCGGCGGTGAAAAGGTCTTTGTATCTATGTGATTCAGCGGATGTGGAGTTGTGAAAACGATGCGCATGCACTATGCCAGAAAATCCTGCAGGGATGCGACGAACTCTTGGCGCCCCAGGGTTTCGAGTGCTTCTTTCAGGATCTGGCGTGCCCGTTCGCGGGAGATGCCCATGCGGCGACCGATTTCGGCGAGATTCGGGACCTCGTCGCGGAAGCCGTAATACAGTTCGACGAGCTCGCGCTGGCGGTCCGGAAGCAGGGAGATCGCCTTTCGGCAGGCCTCCGTCTTTGCCTGCTCGAGCGCGATTTCCTCGGGTGACAGATGACCCCGGTCGGCGAGGAAATACTCGGGGGCGGTTTCACCGTTGTCGTCTTCAGGCTGGCTGCCCGCCTCGAGCGAGACCGGCGTCTGGGTGATCCGGACGATCTCGAGAATCTTGTCCTCCTCGAGATCGAGGACCTGTGCCAGTTCGCGCAGGGTCGGGGCCCGGAGAAGCTCGGCCTCGAGCTCGCGCATGCTGCGGCGTATCTTGTGCGCGACCGCGAGCAGGTGGTGCGGAACGCGTATCACGCGGCCCTGTTCGCTGACCGCTTTCTGCATGTAGTATCTGATCCAGTATGCGGCGTAGGTCGAGAATCTATAGCCGAGCGTATAATCAAACTTCGCGACGGCCTTGATCAGGCCAATGTTCCCTTCCTGGATGAGGTCCATGATGCTGAGGCCTCGATTCGAATACCCGGCGGCGATGCGGGTGACCAGTTTCAGATTGGCCGTCAGCAGAAGCTCGTTCGCATCGCGGTCGCCGGCGATTTTCCGCGCCAAGTCCTGCTCTTCCTGGCGCGTCAGGGGTTTTCGGGAAAGTTCGTCGAGATACATCTCGACTAGGGTGTGGCGCTTGATTCGGTCGGCGCGCGCGATGTTCAGCCGTTTTTCGGCGAGGACGTCCTCGAACAGCTCCTCGCTGATGGTGCCGATATCCCAGCCCGCGCGGTAGTGACAGGCGTCGCAGGTCCGCTCGCCGCAAGTGACGGCGAGCTTGGCCTCCATGCCGCGCGGCTCGAAAAACTTGAAGCACCGGATGATGCGCCGTTCCCGCACCGGGCAGCGCGGGTTGGGGCATGGCAGTACTTCCCAGCAGAAACGCATGCCGGGCTTGCCGGTGGTTTCGGGAAGAGGCTCCGCCGGCTCCCCGGTCGCTCGGGATGGCTCCGGCGTTCCTTCCGGCACGATCGGCGGCAGGGCGGACGGAATGACCGATTCGGGCTCGGGGGGCTGATCGCTCGGGAACATGCTTTCCCCGATAAGCCCGATTTCCCAGCCGAGCCGGTAATGGCACGTCGTGCAGGGGGCGTGGGGGCAGTCGTCGACGCGGTCCGTGCCGTTTTCACCGAACCATTTCCAACACCGTCTGATCCGGTTCCGACGGACGGGGCAGTCGGTCCGGTCGCAGTGAAAGGCTTCGTAACAATGCATCGCTCACCTCATCCGAACGATGCGGGGCGAAAGAGGCCTGCTCTCCGGGCGGTCAGGCGGGAACAGGCGCCGGGGCCGCGGGCGGAGCTTCCACGGGGAGAAGGGAAACTCCGCCCAGAATCAGGGCGGTTCCTGCATACCCCGTGAGCGTCATCGTTTCGCCAAGCCATAGCCACCCGATGATTATTCCCGCGAGCGGTTGGACGTTCAGCGTTACCGCCATGATTCCCGCGGGCATGTCGATGAGAACGAGATTCCAGAGAGCGAATCCGAGGGCGGTGCAGATCAGGCCGAAAAACAAGATGGCCAGCACGAGCCCGCCATTCCATTGTATCACATGGCCGGCGCCGATTTCCCAGACCGCAAGAGGCACCGTGAGTCCGGCGCCGATCAGGCTGCTGAGCGCCGTTGTCCACATCGCCCCGATCCGTCGTGATACCGGCTTGCTGATCACCGTGTAAACCCCGCCCAGCGCCACCGAGATCAGGACGAGAATGTCGCCCAGAAGCTCCCCGGCCCCGACGATCTCCTGCCAGAGCGTCGCCGCGTCCTTGCCGCCCAACAGCAGCAGGAACGTGCCCGCCAGCGAGATCGCCAGCGCCACCATCGTTCTCGGGTGAAGCCGCTCGGCGAGAAACAGCCGGGCGAGAAGCACGAGAATGATGGGCTCGAGGGTGATCTCGATGGCGGCTTTCGTCGCGGTCGTGCGCTGGAGGCCCCAGAAGTTCAGCAGGAACGCCAGCGTGATGCCGAGGGCTCCGACGAGCGTCACGCCGAGCCAGTCGCGCCGGGCGATGCGCGGGAGTGGCCGCGGAGCGACCAGCAGCAGCACGAGGCCGCCGAGCAGAAACCGCGACATGAGCAGTGTGGCAGGGGGCATGAAGCCGAGCGCCCACTTCGCCACTGCATACGAACCGCCCCAGACGAAGTTCATCACCAGGAGCAGGAGGATTCCCGTGCGGCGTGACATGTCAGGACGGGGTCGGGTGGTGGCTCATCGCCTCCTCGGCCTCTTCCTCGGTCAGCTTGAGGAACACCGATTCGAGATCGGTCGAGTCGGAACCGGACTGGATGCGGAGCGCCTCGATCGTGCCGAGCGCGATCACGCTTCCCCGGCTGATGATGCCGATCCGCGAGCAGAGGTCCTGTGCGACGGAAAGCGTGTGCGTGGTGAGGAAGATCGTCTTGCCCTTCTTCACCTGCTCCTTGAAGATATCCTTGACCAGCCTGACGCTCTTGGGGTCGAGGCCGACCATCGGCTCGTCGACGATGATGATGTCGGGGTCGTGCAGGAACGCCGAACACATCGCGACCTTTTGCTTCATGCCGTGGGAAAAACTTTCGATCAGCTCGTTCCGCCATTCCCAGAGCTTGAACAGCTTCAGCAGCTCCTCGCTGCGCTGTCTCCACAGGCCATCGGTGAGCGTGTACAGGCCGGCGACGAACTCGAAATACTCGAGCGGCGTCAGCTTTTCATAAAGATACGGCCGGTCTGGAATGTAGCCGATGCGCCGTTTCGCCGCGTCCGGGTCTTTCGCCACGTCGTGGCCGGAGATGCGCACCGTGCCGCAGGTCGGGATGATGATGCCCGTGATGATGCGGATCATCGTCGTCTTGCCGGCGCCGTTGGGGCCGAGAAAACCGAAGAATTCGCCGGGCATGATCTCGAGCGACGTCGGCTTCAGCGCCTCGAAATCGCCGTAGTGCTTGCCGATGCCGGTGAGGGAGATTGCGGGTTCATTCTGGTTCATAGCGTTCGATTGTGTCCCGTGCCCGTATCAGCGGCACGATCGTCCAGAGAACGCTGCAGAAAATCAGCAGCGCGAAGGAGAGAACGATGAGAAGCCGGCTTCCCGTGCCGGCGATAGGGTAATAGCGGTAGAAATACATCCTGAACATCGGGTAGGCTTCGAGTGCGAGCAGGTTCATCACGTAGAGCGCGCAACTGATCATGAAGACGAACCCGCCGAACGAACCGGATATCTTGAGGGGGTTGTCGGCGTCGAACCGGGCGAAGACCGTGCCAAGGCCTATGGCAAGGCCCGTGATGACGATCGACATCATGAATACGTTCAGGAAACTTATCAGAAACAGGTATGAATTGGTGACTGAAAATATTCTATTTGATATAAAACAGAGCAGGAGGCCGAGGATCATCATCGGTACGAGATACAGGATGAACTTGACCTGGAGGAGCCTCGTCGCGGGGACGGGCGATGCTTTGACCGCCCAGAACGCCCGGCCCTCCATGCTGATCGACGGGTAGACGAAGCGCATCGCGACGGCCGCCATGATGAAGCCGATGAAGGGGCCGTTGAAATAGACCATCGTATCGTTGATTTCCCCGGAATACAGCGACGGAAGATCTTTCAGGGGCAGGATCGTCAGGTTGTACCCGTAGACGAAGATGATGGCCGCCATCATGAATATCTGGGAAAAGATCGCCGGGTCGCGGAAGAACACCGTGATCTCCTTCTGCCCGATGACCCTAAAATCGGGCGAGGCGAACCGCAGGGGGATGATGAGCACCCGGCGGAGCCATTCGAGGCCCAGCACCTGGTTCTCGACGGCTTCGAGTGATATCTGCCAGCTTCGCCGGTAGAACGAGCGTGCGAGGAGATGCATGATTAAGAGGCCGATTCCGAGCAGGGCAAGCAGCGGAAGCAGCTGCCTGAGGCTGACGAGCGGATCGCCCTCGAACAGCGTCCGCGTCGCGGTGTGCATCCAGGCGCTGGGCCCGATCTTCGTGAGCGGATTCTGGAGATTGAGGATGTAGTTCGAAACGCTGCCGAAATAGCTCGGGTTGAGCAGCTTCTCCGGCTCCATGTATCGGAAGAAAAACACCATCGCCGCCAGCACCATCACCGAAAGGAACTGGAACACCTTGCGCATCTGCCTGATCGGGAACAGCGTCGCAAGCGACAGCGCCAGGAGTCCCCCAACCAGATTGGGCGCGAGAAGAAAGAGACCGATATACAGCGGATAGATCAGATACGCCCAGATCGGTGCCTGGGCCGCCGTGGCGAAGGCAAGGAAGACGGGAAGGAAGAACGCCGCGGCCATCCAGCTGCTTTCGCCCACCATCAGGACGAAGCGCGACCAGAAGATGCGGGCGGAGGGGATCGGCGACGACATCAGCAGCCGGATCTCGTCGTCGAGATAGAACGAGGAGAACGCGGCGATGACGCTGCTGAAGACGATCATGATGAACAGCGCGAGATAAAGCATCTCGAGCAGCTTCGAGACCAGCAGGCCGCCGATCATCGGGCCGATGACCTCACCCAGCATCGGGGCCTTCGAAACATAGACGAGAAATTTATATAGGGCAAAATATATCACGAACGCCGTGAAGACGCCGCCGCCGGTGAGAATGGCGGCGAACCTGAAACCTCGTTTCCGGATGCCCTGGACGAACGCCCGGTAGGTCGGGAAGAGGAGGGAGTTCGGATTCATCGGCGGCGCGTCACCAGGGCAGGGGGTGCCAGTCGGGGTCCGTCTGGGGGGGGATCGAGAACCGGAGTTCGCCGGCCGCTCCAGCTGGTTTCAGGAGTCCGAGGCGAAGTCCTCTCTCGGCCGGGTCGTCGTCCCGCGCGGATTCGGGGCAGACGAGGGCGTGAAGCGCCCGGAGGGCTTCGGGCCGGAAGGAGTCGGGCAGGCAGGTGCGGCCGATGACGGCAGTGCGTGCCTGCCATCGGAGCCCGGCAGTGATCTCCCGGATCGCGCGGGCGTGGTCGAACGCCATCTTCGGCGGATCGAAGAGAGGGAACCAGGAGGCTTCGACGGCGTCGTCGGAGCCACGCGGGGCAAGGCCGACTCCCGAAACGAGCGCCCCGTAGACGAGGGTGATGCACCGCGCGCGTGGGTCGCGGCCGGGCTCGCCGCAGGCAAACAGTGGCGCGAGAGGAATTCCGGAAATGCCCGTTTCTTCCTTCAGTTCGCGGGCCGCTCCCGTCAGGGGCGTCTCGTCCATCTCGAGAAAGCCGCCCGGCAGGGCGAGGCAGCCGGTGAACGGCTCGTGTCCGCGCCTGATCAGCAGGATCTCGATGCGTGTGACGTCGCGGTCGGGGCGTAGAACGACGGCGTCGATCGTGACCGTCGGCCGGGGATACTCGTAGGTGAATGTCATGGCGGTTTCAGATGTCCAGTGTGACGAGAAAGTTTTCGATCGCCCGCTGGTCGAAAAGACCGGCAAGCCGTTCGTTGCCGAACTCGAGAGTCGGAATCGTTCTGATGCGTGCGTGGCCCCAGAGCAGGGCATCGTCTTCGACTTTATTCAGGGTTTCAGGCTCTTTCAGGGCGCTCAACAGGGGCACCGTGTCGATGCCGTTCGCCTGAAGATGCTCCACGAGCTCACTGGACGTGGATATGTCGGCGTTGTCCCGGAAAAGCACCTTGAAGACGCCCGACACGTAATCCGTCAGGCCGAAGCCTTGATACATGTCCAGCCCGCGCAACGCGACCTGGGACGAAGCCTGCACCGACGGCCTGTTGATGACGAAATCGAGTTTTTCGGCGATGGCGTGAAGTGCGGCCCAGCGGGCATCGCACCAGAGTTCCCG
>JAKJFL010000092.1:0-9239 GCA_022704935.1 Candidatus Rifleibacteriota bacterium | reverse complement strand
CCCGCCCCTACACGCTATGAGACGATATCAGGGGCTCTCATACATGCATGGTGAAGAGCGTGATATACTGATTCGCGATTTCCAAACAGACAGAGGAGGCTTGAGATGAGGAACCGCTGGATGAACTGTTTCCAGGTCGCCGTGCTCGGCGCCATGCTGCTGCTTCCGCAGACGGAGGCGCTCGCCAAGAAGCATCGCGAGAACAAGAAGGAAAAAGAGCGCAAAGAGGCTCCGCACCCGAAACATGTCGCCTACGAATACGACCATTACGTTAACCAGAACGTGTATTACAACCGCACGACCCGGACTTATTACTGGATCGAATCGGGGAGGTGGAACCACGGCCCCAGTCTTCCATCCCATTACACGGTCGGCGGCGAGACGGAACGGATCAGGATCGGCGGCGAAACGCCGTACGAGTATCACCGGATCAACTATGAGCGTCTTCCCTACACCTACGGCAAAAAGAATTTCGGGAAACGCCGCGGACCGCCTGCCCATGCCCCGGCCTGGGGATACAGGGAAAAATTCGGTTACATGTATTATCCGAACTGCGATGTGTATTACGATCCGCACGCGAAGCAGTATGCCTGGGTCGAATCAGGCAAAATGAAGATCGGATATGAACTCCCTGACTGGATCAAGGTCGATCCGTACGGCGGCATCAACATCGAGCTCGAAAAGGCCGTCAACCTGGAGAATTTCAAGCGGGTCCTCCGCTGACACCCCGAGCCCTGCGGAAGGTCGCAAGCCAGGCCTTTCGCAGGGCAGTCTCCTTCCTCAGGGGCGCCGTATTATATAGTTTTATATAATATTTATTCCAGCCGTTTTTCTTCCACCGGTTCCGGCCACTCGACGAGGCCGAGATCCCTGACGAAGACGGCATACAGAGTCGGAACCAGCAGGAGCGTGACCAGCGTCGCGATAGCGAGGCCGCCGATCTGGGCGTAACAGAGGGGCTCCCAGAGGGGACCGCCGTGCCTGGCGAGAGGCAGCAGGGCAATCAGGGTCGCCGCGACCGTGATCATGACAGGTCTCAGCCGCATGATGCCGGCGTCGAGCAGGGCGTCCTCCAGGCCGGCGCCGCGTTCCCGCTCTTCTTCGATGAAGTCGAACAGCACGATGATGTGACTGACGATGACCCCGATCAGGCTGGCGACCCCGAGAAACGCCATGAATCCGAACGGCGCGTCCTCCCAGAGCAACACAAGAACGGCGCCCAACATGCCGAACGGGATGGCCCCGAACACGATGAACGGCTTCATCGCGTGGGAAAACTGGAACACGAGGGCCAGGTAGATCATGCAGACCGAGACGCCGAGCACGATCGCCAGTTCCCGGAACCCCTTGTCCTGCTTTTCCTGTTCGCCGGCGATTTCGAGCCGGTATCCCAGAGGCAGGGAAGCGCCGAACGAAGCGAGCCCGGGCCGAAGCCAGGTGATCACCTGCGACGGCAGAAACCCGTCCGCCGCGAAGCATGAAACGGTCACGCACCGGAATTGATTGCGTCGCTGGATTTTCTCGGGCTTCAGCTGGTATTCGAGGTTGGCGACCTGGCCGAGCGGCTGCCGCTGGTTCGTCAGGAGCGAGAACACATACAGATTTTCCAGATCCGAGAGGTGCGCCCTGTTTTCCATCGCGGAGCGGGCAATGACCGGGATCTCCTTGTCGCCTTCCCGGTATTTCGTCAGGGGGAAGCCGTTCACCGCGATCGCCGCCGCCGACGTCACGTCTAGATGCGTGATGCCGGAGAGGTTGGCCCGATCGCCGAGCGTCTCGAGAGAGAGCGTCAGATTGGGCGTTCCCCAGTTGTCTCGGACACGCTCCGAAAACGGGCAGGCCGAGAGCAGCTTTTTGAGACGCGCCGCCTGTTCGCGGAGTTCCGCGAGGTCCTGCCCGAAGATGCGCAGGGAAACGGGCACCCCGACTGGTTCGCCGGTCTCCAGCTGGCGGACATCGAACCGGGCGCCCGGAACCCGCGCCGACAGGGCTTCCTGCAACCGCGGCACCAGGAACCGGGTGGCTTGCTTGTCGGTGACTTCGACGAGGATCTGAGCGTAGTTGAGCTGCTGCAGCTCGGGCGAGACTGAGAACCAGAACCGGGGACCGCCTCCGCCGACGAACGTCGTCAGGTTCGCCAGCACCAGCCCCGAAGCTCCGACCATGCCGGGATGTTCCTTTCCCCACTGTTCCGCCGTGTCTCGAATGACCACCTCCGCCTTCGCGGCGATCTCGTTCGTCGCGGAAAGCGGCGCATCATCCGGCAGCCAAACGTCGACGTAGCTCAGATACGAGAGATCCTTCGCGAAGAACTGCCGCGGAAGGCTTGAAAACGCGATCGCACCCGGAATCAGCAGGCAGAGTGCAAGCAGCAGGACCATCTTCCGGTGGGCGATGGCCGTCTCCATGAGCCGCCCGTATGCAGCATACAGCGGAGTTTTCCGGAGTTCCCCGATCGATGGTTCCGGAACGGGCCGCAGCAGGAAGCGACTCAACAGCGGAACGAATGTCAGCGATACAATATTTGCAGCTATAAGAGAGCAGGTGATGACCACGGGCAGGCTGTACAGGAACCGGCCGACGTTTCCGGACAGCATCAGGAACGGCAGATATGCAACGATGTTCGTGAGGGTGGCGAAGAACAGCGCCTTGTTGAGCCGCGAGGGGCCGAGCCAGCAGGCCTGCGAGGCCGGAACGCCGTTTCCCAGAAGGCGCTTGATCGAGTCGCCCGCGACGACAGGGACGTCGACCAGCAGTCCCAGCGCGATGATCAGCGAGGCGATCGACACCTGCTGCAGATCGATGCGAAGCAGATGCATCATGCCGAAGGTCATCGCCAGAGTGAGTGGAATGGATGCGGCCAGCAGCAGTGCGGTTCGCCAGTCCCAGAATCCGATCCAGGAGATCAGGACCACCAGGATGACGGCTTCGATCAGGCTCTTGATGAACAGATGGATGTTTTCACTGACCTGAACCGGCTGGTCCGAGGTCCGCTCGAGAATCAGCTCGGCTGGAAGTTGCTGCCGAACCGTTTCCAGCACCCTGTCGACCTCCGCCCCGAATCGGCCGATCTTTTCGCCCGGCCGCATCTGCACGGCAATCGTGACGGCGGGTAACCGCTTCCATGCCCCCTGGGCATCGGGCTTCGAGAGGTAGTTCAGGAACCTGGGCGGATCCTGGTAGCCGCGGAACTGCTCGAACAGGTCACGGAGATAGAGCGGCGTTCCGGAGTTTCCGACCGATAGAAGCACGCTTCCGAGCTCCTCCGGGCTCTGGAAGGCGCCCGATCCCTCGATCATGATGTTCCGATCGGCGATGTTCAGCATGCCCCCCGGCTGAAGACGGTTTCTGGCTTCGAGCAGCGCCGGGAGATCGGCGGGCTTGAGGCCCTGGGCGGCAAGGCGTTCCTGCTTGAAGACCAGGTAAATCGCCTCCTGGAGGAGGCCGACCCGATTGACCTTCGAAACCTGAGGCAGCGTCTTGAGGTTTTTCTCGATCAGCTCGGTCATTGTATCGAGCTGTCGATAGGAAAACTTCGGCCCGGCCACCGCGGCCATCGCTTCACGCGTCGCGGCGGGGTCACGCACGAGAAACGGTTCCCAGGCTTCGAGCGATAGTTCCGGCCACTGCATCTCGTCCTCGAGAAACGCCTTGATCAACGATTTGATCCGTTCGTCGGGCAGCGGGCTGGAGAAATCGGCCCCGACCATGCCGGCGATCTCGAACGTGCGAATGTCCGTCGCCCGGGCTTTCTCCTGCAGAAACCGGGCGAACATCCGGACCGGGCGGGCCAGGAAATCCCTCACGGGAAAATGCGGCAGGCACAGCACGGCCGACACCCTGTCCGGCGAGGAGGCGCCGGAGCGCAGTTTCAGGATTTCATCCCGGAGGAAACGGGCGCGAACCTCTATCTCCTTCCCGTCGACGAGCGGGCTCGCGACGGTCAGCATCAGCGCCGAGGTGTCGCCGAAATCCTTGATGAAATTGATCGGCCCCGCCCCGGCCGGAAGGGAAACGGTGTTCAGCTTGAGGGCGATGTCGTCGAACTCTCTTCCCGTCTCGGCAAGCCGCTTGTCGAGCGTCACGAACACGATCGACACGTTCGTGCGCGAGGTCGACTCGATGGTTTCGACCCATGCGTTCTCGGCGACCTTCGTCTCGATCCGCCTGGTCACCAGCTGTTCGATCTTCTCTGCCGAAGCCCCCGGCCAGGCCGTGATGGCAACCGCGAGATGGACCGGAATTTCCGGATCCTTGCGCTGCGGCATTCCGAGATATCCGTAGACACCCCAGAGCAGCACCGAGATCAGCAAGACCCAGGCGACCTGCCTGGACCGGACGAAGAACCGGGGAAGGGCCGTCCGGAGGGATGTTTCCTCTCGGGGAGTGGCGTCGAGATGCGATGACATGGCGTCGCCTCACCGCGACTCTTCGACAACGTGGACCTGGTCGCCGTCTTCGAGGAATGCCGCCCCGGAAATGACGATTTTTTCCCCTGGAAGAACGCCGGATTCGACGGAGATGCGGTTACCGACCGGTCGGCCAAGCTTCACCTCCCGGCGATGGGCGATGGTTCTGCCCTCCGAAGCGGTCAGCTGGAAGACGGCAAAGGATTCCCCGTCGCCCGGTCCCGGGACGATTGCTTCGAGAGGGATCAGCCCGATTCCCTTTCCCATGTCAGGGGGCAACCCGACCTGGACGATCATTCCCGGCTTCAGGACGGCCTCGGGATTTGGAATCGTCACCTCGACGTCGAACAGGCGAGTCTTCTGATCGGCGCTCATGGCGATCTTAGTCACGTTTCCCCGCACCCGGTATTCCGGCCGGAAATCGAGCGTGCCTTCGAGTTCCATGCCGACGGAAACCTTGTCCAGAAGCCGGTCGGGAATGGAAAACCTGAGTTTGAGCGGATCGATCTGCGCAACGACGAACCCCACCGTCCCCGGGCCGATGAGGGCCCCGGACTCGATGTTCCGGGAAAGGACGAATCCCTCGAGAGGAGATCGCAGCGAGGTATCGCTCGTCACGGACTCGATCTCGCGCACCATGGCCTGCGCCGCCTGGATTTTCGCCCGGACGGCCTCGACGGAAGCCCGGGCGGCGGCGAGGGCTTCATCCGCATTGCGGCTGCGCGTCCGCGCCGTATCGCGGTCGACGCGGGTGATGGTGTCGTTCGCGAACAGTCGCTCGGCACGCAGATAATCGTCCTGTGCTTGCCGGGCCGTGTTCGCGGCGGCGGATGCCTGTGCCTGAACCGCGATTAGCCCCGATTGCGCTTCGAGAACGCCCGCCTGTGCCTGTGACATGCGCGAACGGTATTCCCGGTCCTCGACCTGGGCCAGAAAAGCCCCCGAGGCGACGCGATCGCCGGTCTGCAACAACCTCGCGAATCCGGCGGGCTCGACGATTTCAGCGATCCGCTTCACGTATCCCCCGGTTCGGAAGGCCACGGGAACGACGACCCCCGGCTCGATGGTTCCGGAATATCTGAGCGAAACCGCCCGCTCGTGGTCCGACACGATTCCGACGGTTACGGGTACGGGACGTTTCACCACCGGCCGTTCCCCGTCCGCACAGCCGGACAACCCGGCGAGACTGGCCGCAGCCGCGAGCAGTATCATGCGCATGCCGGTCGGTTTCATCGATGTCCCCCCAGTCGCTGCACGCAAGTGCATATAACTTCATATATTTTATATTGCATATATATCACTTTTCGCGACGTTTCGTCGACCGGCTTTTCAGGCATCCCGCATTGACACGTCCCTTGCCCGGAGGCGGCAGCAGGATGTTCGCGATCACGCGGCTCATCCCGTCGACCCCGGGATTCGTCGGCACGTTTATCAGGGCTGATTCCATCGCCCGAAAAAGGACGGCATAGATGGCCCAGGCCAGGTCCGCCGGATCCACGTCCATGATCTCGCCGGCGGCGATACCACGACGGATGATCCCTTCCAGCGTTTTCAGAAACCGCTGAATGACGGCATCGACACGTTCGCAGATCCCGACTTCCTCGGAGTGGGAAAACGCCAGGCTGAACAACAGTCTCGTCAGGACGGGGTTCTGCCCTGATGCGAGAAGCCCCTGCCGGCACAGTTCGAGAAGCTGTTGTTTGGGGGACAGACCGCCAGGCAGATCGTGCTGAAGCAGCTGGTCGTAGCCGATCAGCGCCTGCTCCACCAACGCCTCGAACAATGCTTGCTTGTTTTTGAAATAGTAATAGAGCATGGGCTGGGTGACCCCGGCTGCGGTGACGATCGCACTTACCGTTGTCCCGCTGTAGCCATGCCTGGAAAACAGTTCCAATGCTACCTCCAGGAGCCGCTCCCGCATCTGCGCCCCCCCGGAAGACAGGACCGGATCGACTTTCGACGGCATCATCCCTGCGCCCACAAATTACTTACTGATTAGTAGGTTACTTATCAGTAAGTATACGTTTGGCCATTCCACCTGTCAAGGCGGGCTTTCCTGGCGTTCCCACATATGGCCGAATCTCTTTTTTTAGCACAAGAGGATTTCATCGCTCTCTGTGAAACCTCCGTGCTTTCGGGATCTGGTGGCGAAATTTTCTCTGTGTCTCTGTAGCGAAGCGGTCTCTGGGACCTGTGATTCAGAAGGTATGAAAATGGTATAGTGGAAAAACCCCGAATGAATCCGGAGACAGGCAGTAGATGAACCGTTGGCCCCTTGTGACGCGATGGATCGCGACGTGCCTCGTCTTTTTCGCCCTTCCGGTCCTGCTTGTCGCGTATGGCCTCGGCATCCGCTGGAACACCGTCGAGCAGGAGTCGATCGAGGAATCGTATCAGCTTCTCGATAATGCGCTTCTGACGTTCCGCAAGCGCGAAAACACAGCAGACCTTCTCGGCAAGCTTGTTTCCAAACTTCGAGAAGTCGCAGACAGATCGAACGACCGGATCGGGACCCTCCGACGGGGAATCGCGACTCTCAAAATGCGGTTTCCGGGGATTCTCCGGTTCACCGTCACCGATTCCGAGGGGACCATCATTCCTGAACTCACGGACGGCACCCCCTCGAAACTTCTCGTGAAGCGGCTGTACGAGGCAGTTTCGAAATTTCCTGCCGAGGCACGGCCCGAAGACAGCGAAAACGATGTCATGCGCGGCAAAATCGCGCAGATGTGGTCGATGTTCCAGGCATTCATCGGTCGAGAAGCCCCGCTGGCGCGGATGAATCTCTACCACCGCAGCCTGTTCGAAGCCTCCTTTTTGGAAGAAGGGAGATGGTTCGGGTATACCACCACCTCGAAGGGCGGCATCTTCTTTCACGCGAATCACGTTCCCGACTGGCCTCTGCTGGCCATCCGGGACCTGATGGCCCGTTTCATGAAGACTCGTGCCGCTCGCCTTGGTATAACGGTCGGCATTCATGATCTCAACTCCCAGGCCCCCATACCCCCAGATCTCGCATTGGCACTGGGCGAGTATCAGCGGTCCACCCGCGAGCACCACCTGTTCGGCGACAAGCTGTTCACCGTGATGCCGCTCACTCACACCTCACGACTCTGGGCAAGCCGGCCAAGGAGTGTGGCCGTCGATTTCACGCAGGCACGCTTGCTGTTCACGGCGATCGCCTCCCTTCTTTTCGGCATCTGCACCATCATCAGCTATCTCGTGATGGTCCGCGGCGTCCGGTTCCAGTTTCCGATCAGATGGCGGCTCGTCGTCCTGTTCGGTTTCGCGAGCGGCATTCCCCTCGCCGTCGTCATCTTCGCGGGCATGGATTATCTCGATCAGAAGTACAAAGCCCGCATCCGCCAGACTCACGACGAATGCGAACGGGCCCTGCGGGCCTTCGACGCCCGTTTTCCCCAGATGCGCGGCATGATGGAGATCACGTTCGGCAAGCTGGTCAACACCTGCCGCACCAACGGCAACAATCTCGGCCGCGTGCGGAAAGTGATGGAATTCTTCAACAGGCGGTATCTCTCGAACAACATGGTTCTGTATGACACCGCCGGCGAAGTGGCCGTCGATCTCGACAAGGAAACGAGCGAGGAGGGCCGGAAGGCGAGGAAGATGATGGGACTCGTCGGGGCCCAGGTCATCGCGAACCTGAACCAGGAACGATACTCCGGCAAGCTCGACACCGCGTCCCTCATCATGGAAACGCTCGCTCACGGAGAGAACCTCGCGACCAACCTGACCCGGGAAATCGGCCGCATCCTCAATCTGTCGCTTGCCGGAAACGAGACCTGGATGCTGATGCTCCCCGTCAGGAATTCGAGCGGCCGGGTCACCCACATGATGCTTGCCTACTGGCGGAAGTTCGCTCTCGAGTGTGTATATCTATCGAAATATCTCGTGCCGTCCCAGCGGGCATTGCCGGGACTGCGCATCTACGGGTGGAATTCGAGCGAGAAAAACACGCCGGTCGACTTTCCTCTCGCGAAACGGCTGGCCCCGCTTCTTTCCGATCTCAGGCTAAAACAGTCGACGACGATCGGCCAGCTCACCGGGCTCGATCAGGTCTGGCTTGCGACCGGCATCAAACCGAAGGAACTGACGAATCATCTCCTGATCGGTCTCGTCCCGAAAGCGCCGATCATCGAGGAGATGAAACTGCTCGAGCGCCGGATCTGGGTGTTCGCCGGCATGATCATCGTTATGAGCATCTTCCTCGGCATCCATCTCTCCCAACGCTTCCTCACGCCGATCGGCGAGCTGGCGACAGGCGTCGACGCGATCAGCCAGCGCAAATTTTCACATCGCGTCCCGGACGCCGGCCAGGATGAACTGGGCGATCTCGCCCGGACGTTCAATGGCGTCATGGAAGGCCTCGCCGACCTCGAAGTCGCGAAAATCGTCCAGGAGAGCCTGTTTCCCTCGAACGAGGTAAAGGCCGGCGAATACGGGATCTACGGCGAGTCCCATACCATGACGGCGCTGGGCGGAGACTATTTCGATCTCCAGCAGCTTCCCGACGGCAGGGTCCTCCTTCTGGTCGGTGATGTCTCGGGCCATGGTGTTCCGGCCGCCCTCGTCATGGCCATGGCGAAGGCGCTCGTCGAGCGCGAGATCGAACAGCCGACGACCCCGGAATCAATATTAAACGTCATACATCGAGTGTTATTCAGAACACTGAAGCGGAAGCGGATGATGACCTGTTTTCTCGCCATCCTCGACCCTGCCCGGAACAAGATGGCATACGCGAACGCCGGGCATAATTACCCGGTGAAGTTTCGTACCGGCCAGCCGCCGCTCTTCCTCGAATTGAACGGA
>JAKJFL010000091.1:0-9250 GCA_022704935.1 Candidatus Rifleibacteriota bacterium | reverse complement strand
TGAAGCGAGCGCCAGATCGTGCTCATAGCCTGAATGCGAAAGGAGGACGAACAGGTCCGTCCGGGGCCCGAGCTCCGCGACCAGCGATGCGACCGCGGAGGCCGGCTCGATCAGCCGCATGCCGACACGGTTCGTCACCGAAATGACATCCCATGCGGCGCTGCCGATGACGCCCGCGACGGCGATGGAGAGGCCATCCCGTTCGATGATGCGGTAGGGCGTGAAAATGCCGACTCCGCTCGAGGCGTTCACGACATTCGCGCACAGGAGGGGAAAGGAGGCGTGCCTGTACTGCTCGAGGAGATTCGCGAGGCCGTCGTCGAGCTCGTGATTGCCGAGCGTCGTTGCGTCGTAACCGCACAGCGAGAAGGCTTCGAGATCCGTTTTTCCCTTGAAATACGAATAAAACGGCGTTCCCTGAAATATGTCGCCGCCGTCGAGCAGCAGAACGCACGAATCGCTCGCGCGAACCGACCGGATGAGTTCATGCCTGCGCGCGATGCCCCCAATCTGCTTCCCGAACTCGGGAAGATCGGCCGGCAGCAGGTGCGAGTGGTGGTCGTTCGTGTAGAGAATCGTCACCTTCTTCTCTTCCGCAGCGGCATTCGGCGGCGAAATGATGACGGTGAATAATAATAGACAATATATAATAAATATTTTCCGCGTGGAGGCGGCTGGCATCGGATTCTCCCGTCCGGTGATGTCGCATTATATCACACGGCGCCTGGAGGCACGAACGGACATCCGAATTTCCAATCGCGCAGGGACACGGGATATGATACTCTGCTCTTGCTTCGCGGCACATTCCATCTCTCGAACGAGGCACGTGTTCCATTCATGAGCAGTGAAAAGCCGGTCATTGCGATCTCGCTCCTGCGGGAGATCGCCCAGGCCATTTCCCACCTCAGTCCTGACCGCGCGATGCGGTTCCTCGTCGACAGCGCGGTGGCGGTCACCGAATCGCGCGGAGCGGTCCTCCTGACGCCGCATGAAAAGCTGCGCGAGATGGTGCCGATGATCGAAAGCCTTCAGCACGAACAGGACCGGCCCGCCTGTTCCGGCGTGTTTCTGAGCGCCTGCTACAAAACCTTCCTCAACGGCATCATGGAACGGTACTGCGGCGAGCGCCCGTTACCGGCAGACCTTTCACCCGGGCCGAACGCCGGGCCGGCGCTCATAATGCCGGTCAAGCTCGCAGGCAAACCGGTCGCCCTCCTGTTCATCTTCCGCCATGCCGTGGACGGGGAGTTCACGCCCGAACACCAGAGTTTCCTCGAGATCCTGACCCCGTTCCTGGGCTCGCTTCTCGAAAATTTCCGACTCAATACCGAGATGATCCACAAGAACTCACGCCTCTCGGCTCTCTACGACATCTCCCAGCGGACCGAGTCGATGATCGATCTGCGCGACGTCTACGACGCTTTGGGAAAGGTCATCAAAAGCTTCATCGATTTCGACGCCTATCTGCTGTATCTGCTGAGTCCCGACGGCACGATGCTCGAGGCGCGCTCGTCGGCCTCGAACGCACCGTATCCCATACGGATCGCGGTGGGCGAAGGCCAGATCGGAAAGGCGGCCCGCGAGCAGAAGCCGTATCTTACGTATACTGAAGAATATAAATCGGTGCTTATTCTTCCTGTCGTCGTTTCGGGAAAGCTGATAGGCGTCGTCACGGTCGTGAGCCGGAAATCCTACGCCTATCGCGACGAAGACATCATCGGCCTGCGGATCATCACGACCCAGATCGCCTCGATCGACCACCTGTTCCGTGACCTGCTGAGGCTTCGCGGGTTCACCCAGCACATCCTCGAGTCCATGACGTCGGGCGTCCTCATTTTCGACAACAACGGCGTCGTCACATTTGCGAACCACGAGATGACGCGCATTCTCGACCGGCCAGTTCCCGAAAACTGGACGGCGGCCAAGGGCGGCGACGTCATGCCTCCGCCCCTGCTCGCTCTGATCACCGAAGTGCTCGAGAACAAGATCACGCTCGAAAACAGCAAGGTCCGTCTGGAGCACGTTTCCCCGCCGTGCATCCTAGAGGTGCACGCGTTCCCCTTCCGCGACGAGCAGGGCATTCTCGGAACGGCGTTCTTCTGCAAGGATGTCACGCAGGTTTCTCGTCTCGAAGAACAGCTGAAGCGCGCGGACAGGCTTTCCGCCCTCGGCGTGCTGGCCGCGGGCATCGCGCACGAGATCCGCAACCCTCTCACGGGAATGAAGATGATCGTCCAGCTGCTAACGGCGGACCTGGGCGCGGACGATCCGAAGTGCGAGCCCCTTTCCATCATCCAGAACGAGATCGACCGGCTCGAGCGCATTATCGCAAACCTTCTCGATTTCGCTCGGCCCAGCAAGCCCAAGGAGATCCCGATCGACCTCCGGGATATCCTCAACGCCTGTCTCCTGCTGATCCACAACCAGATCAACAAGGCCGGCCTCACCCTCGAAACGCATTTCCCGGGAGATCTGCCGACCGTCATCGGCGATCCTGACCAGCTCAAGCAGGTGTTTCTCAATATCCTGACCAATGCGGTTCACGCGACGAAACCGGGCGGAAAGCTCGATGTGCTCGTCGATCCCCGGGCGGAAGGAGTGGTGGCGGCGGTTCGCGATACCGGCTGCGGCATCCCACCGGGAAAACTCCGGACGATTTTCGATCCCTTCATGACGACGAAGGAGGACGGGACCGGCCTGGGCCTCTCCGTCGCCCTGCGCATCGTGGAAGAACACGGCGGACGCATCGACGTCGATAGCGTCGAAGGGCAGGGAACGACGTTCTCCGTCTGCCTCCCCCTGCCGCCTGGACCGAACGGAGCTTCCACGAATGCATGATCCGCGATTTCCCGTTTGGGGCATCACCGGCCCGATCGGGGCCGGTAAGACGACGCTGGCGGAGATCCTCGTCCGGTCGGGCGCGAAAAATCTCGAAGTCGATCAGATCGGGCACGCGCTTCTTGTGCGCAAAGAGGTTCAGGAACATCTCGTCCGGGCGTTCGGCGACTCGATCGTAACCGATGCGGGGATCGACCGTAGGCGGCTGGGTGAGCTGGCGTTCGCATCGCCCGAAGCGACGGCGCGGCTGAATCGCATCATGCACCCGGCCATGATTGATGACGTGGAGCGAATTCTTCGCGAAGAGCGGGAACAGGGAACGCCACTCGTTCTGTTGAACGCCGCTCTACTGTATACCATGGGCCTCGACAGGCTCTGCAGGGTGATCCTCTACGTCCGCGCGGCGGATGCCATCCGCCTCGACAGGATCGTGACGACTCGCGGGTTGCCCGTCGAATCGGCCCGGGCACGGCTTCTCGCACAGGATCGCGAGCCGGTGGATGACGGCCGTGTGATTTTCTGCGACAATGAAACATCCGTCAGCGACCTTGAAGGCTGGGTGAAGGTCCGGCTGGGGCCGCTGCTTCCAGAGAAAATGAAGAGTTCCATGGAGAAAACCGTATGAAAGCCGAACATCGTCACGATGACCTGGTGAAAGCGCTGGATGCAATTTCGGGCGTGACGGCGGTTCCTCACTGCCTGCTGCCGATGCTTGCAGCGCAAACGCTGTGCGTGGCGGCCGTTTCCACCGCTTCGTCGCGCGGTTCCGATGCGAGAGCGTTCGAAATCTATACCGCACCCGGCTTGAGGGCTTTGAACAAGCCTGCCGCCGAATACGCGGATAGGACAATGGCGGAAATACTAACCCGAATGGATCGGGTCGGGGCGGAGTGCATGGTCGTCGATCCGGGACTCCCGCGTCAGCTCCTGATTCGCGGAAATGATCTCGCGGCCCTCCGCGGTCAGGTTGAGAAGACAGGACGATTGGTCTCCGGCTCCGAATCCGTGGAATGCGAGACAGGCAGCGAGCTGACCCTGGCTGCTCCCGAGCCGCTTCCGCCGGCCTCTTTTCTCGATGTGCTGAGGATGGCGTTGCGCTCGGGGGGCAGGTTTCGACGTGCCTGGCTGTTCGAAGCCCTTTTCCCGGGCCAGGGAAAAGGTGAACTCTGCATTGGGGTCGAGCCTCTTCCTGAAACCGATCTCGAAGCTCTCGAGCGAGGTCTCGGCGATGCGGCCCAGAAACATGCCGGCCAGGTCGCGGACCGTGGAAGTCTCGCGTTCCTGCCTCTCCAGGATGCCGAGCTGATCGATATCGTGAAGAGCATCGGCCTGCTTCTCGACGAGGGAGACCCTCGGTGAGTGCTTTGCTGACACGCCAGGAAAGCGCGATACGCACGGCCGTCTTGTGCATCGCGCAGTATCACATTGCATCCACCCTGTCTGAACAGTTCATGGCGGCCGGATATGCCGTCCAGCTCGAGAAGCCGGGAGATGGCCTGTTCGAGAGAATCGTCAGGCACAGCCCCGGGCTGGTCGTTTTCGACGGAGAGGCCGACCTGGAGACATCTCTCGGGATTGCGCACCGGCTCGAACATCTCTGGGTGCACCGTATCGTGGTGATCGCCCGGGATGCGATGGACAGGCTGCCGCCCACCTGGCTCGACGCGTTCGACGACATTCTTCCGATGCCGCCCCGGCCAGCGGAGCTGCAGGCCCGACTTGCCGTCGCGGATCGGCTGTACAAGCTCGAAAACAAGCTCCGCCGGAGCAACAACCGCGTCGAGGAGGCGGACAGGATCATCGCGCGGGTCAACCGCCAGATGTTGCAGGACCAGTTCGCCGTGGCAAAAATCCAGACGGCGCTGCTCCCCAGTTCTCTGCCCGCGATCTCGGAGGCCGAATTCGCCTGGACGTACAGACCCCGCGCGGAAGTGGCCGGCGACGGTCTCAATGTGTTTCGTCTCGACGAGGCGCATGTCGGCTTTTACGTGCTCGACGTCTCGGGAAGCGGCACGCCGGCCGCCCTGCTTTCGGTGCTTCTGAGCCGCCAGATTTCGCCGTTTCCCGTACAGTCGACTCTGCTGAAAAGCCTCGTCAGGGAAGCTCCGGGATACAGGCTGAACCCTCCATCGGAAGTCCTGAACGAGCTGAACCGGACGTTTCCGTTCGATTCCGAACGCATTCAATTCTTTACGATGTTTTATGGAATCCTGAACATCCGAACCGGAAATCTTCGATACGCCGTCGCCGGGCATCCTCTGCCGGTGCTGACGCATGCCGGCATGCCGCCCCGGTATCTCATCGGCGGCGGATATCCCATCGGTTTCGTCGATGACGCCGCCTACGAGGAGCACCAGATCGACCTGTGCCATGGCGACCGCCTTTTCATCTTCACCGACGGCCTCAGCGAGGCCCATGATGAAGGCGGCCGGCAGTTCGGCCCCTTTGCCATGCTGCAGACCCTTTCCGACATCGGCTCGGGCGACCTGAAGGACAACGTGCTGAAGCTCTTTTCCGCGGCAGAAGCCTGGTGCGGGAAAGACGGTTTCCACGACGACGTCTCCCTGCTGGCCGTCGGTCTGCGGTGAGTCCCGGAGAGAGCATGCATGTCGCATCAGGATCATGAGGCGGAAGCGCCAAAATCCCTCGCCCTGGGCATTCTGACATTGTCGGACACGAGAGGCGAGGCGGAAGACCGGTCGGGAGCCCAGCTGAAAGAGCTGCTGTCGGGTGCAGGGCATCGCATCGAAGCGTATGCGGTCATCCGGGAAGATCCCGGGCTCATCGAAGCGACGCTGAAAGACTGGCTCGCGAAGCCACTCGATGCGATCGTCACGAACGGCGGCACCGGCCTCACATCCCGCGACGGCACGATCGAGGTCGCGCGTCGGCTGATGCAGAAGGAACTCGAGGGATTCGGGGAGCTGTTCCGATTCCTCTCGTTCCAGCAGATCGGCCCTGCGGGGATGCTCAGTCGATCGACTGCCGGGCTGGCCTCGGGGAAGATCCTCGTCTGTCTTCCCGGCTCGACGAAGGCCGTCAGGCTCGCTGCGGCCAGGCTCCTCATCCCGGAACTGCCCCACATGGTCAGAGAGGCCCGTCGCTAGGTATATCATGTAAATGAAACAGGCCGGCGCATCGATGCGCCGGCCTGTTTCGCGAAAACGGCATCAGGAGCCGAACAGCCCCTTCAGTTTGCCAAGGAAACCGCCGGTCTCGGTGTCCGACAGCGTCTTGCCGGAGACCGCTTCCATCAGCTTCAGCAGGTCGTTCCGATACGTCGACGTTTCTCCGGTTTCGTAGATCGTCTTGCGGTTGTCGATCAGACGGCTGACCGCGCCGCCGTTGTCATGAAGCGAGAAGTCGACCTTGTGCTTGAGGACGTTTCCGACCTCGGCCGTCGGGATGGCGCCGGCGCTGCCCTCGCGGTTGACGATGAGCTTGATCTTGTCCGGCGGATATTTCAGGTTGTCCATGACTTTCAGACAAATGTGCATGTTCTTGATGTGATTGGCGTTCGGAAGCATCACCATGAAAATATAATCTGAAATATCCATGGCATTGATCGTCAGGTCCTGGAAGAAAGAGTGCAGATCCAGGATGATCCAGTCGAAATGTTTGCGCACGATGTCGAGGAGCGACCGCAGATGGCTCGAGTTTATCGTCTCAGATTGTTCGGGCTTGACCGGGGCCGCCAGGACCGAGAAGCCCGTCGGGTGCTGGACGAAGTAGTCCTTCAGCACATCGATGTTGTCGGTCGGATTGTCGACGAGATCGGCGATGGTGCGTTTCTGGGTGAGCCCGAGCATGAAGGCCATGTCGCCGAACTGGAGCTCGAGATCGACGACGAGGACCTTCTCGCCGGCGACCTTCGTGAGGCCCGAGGCCAGGTTCGCCGCCAGCACGCTCTTGCCGGCGCCGCTTTTCGGGCTGAACAGCGAGATGATCTTCGCATGCTTCTCCTCGACCGGCTTGTCGCCGGCGGTGCTGCGCAGTCGTCGCGACAGGGCCGTCATGATGCGCAGGGAGATGAACGAGTTCAGCCGCAGCAGCATGTCGAAGTCGGTTTTCGAGATGACGAGCAGCGTGCAGTTTTCGCTGGTGCGGATGGTGGCGGAGCGTGGGGCACCTTCGATCAGTGCCATTTCTCCGAAGAAATTGTTCTTGTCACTGGCTTTGATCGTGTTGACGACCTTGTCTTCGCCGTTTTCTCTCTTCAGGATCTCGACGACGCCCTCCTTGATCAGGTAGAACGCGTCTCCGATGTCACCTTCCTTGAAAAGCACCGTTCCCTTCGGAAACGAGAGTTCCTTCACGACCTCGGAGATCTTCTTGAGATCCGATTCTTCCAGTCCTTCGAAAAGCGCTATCGATTTCAGCAGACTGATATGACTCACTTCCTCTCGTGGAATTTTTCGCTGCCCGGAGTTTCAGCCGGCGAGCGAAGGGGGGCTTCATGAGGCTTTCGGCGCTTCGGGCGTCGGCTTCGAGCCTGTGTCCACCGCCGCTTTTTCCGGTGCCTTCGCGCTCGCGCCGGCAGTATCACCGATGCCCATCAGGCGGTTGTAGATCTTCTCGGCGGTTTCGACGTTGAGCAGCTTTTCCCAGACGGTGTCCTTGCCCTTGAGGGAAATGAGCTTCACTTCGCTGGGATTCACGGCAATGAAGGCCATCGGCTCGATGGTCGCGCCGCCGCCCGAGCCGCCCCCGAACGCGTTAGATTCTTTCTTGCCCTCGCCGCCGCCGGCGCCGAACCCGAAGGAGACCTTGGTGACGGGAATGACCGTCCAGTTCTGCACCGTGATCGGCTCGCCGACGACCGTCTTCGAGTTGATCGCGACCTGCAGCTCAGACAACACCGTCTTGATGAGTGAATCGATACTCATGGATCTACCTCCGAGAATGAGTGAGCATATCTTAACAGAGTTGCCCCGTTTTGTGAAACAAGATCGTGAAATCCGTCAAGTCCGGATTTCATCTGCGGATTGGTTCCCACGCATCATTCTTTCGACTTTGAGCGGGCCTTGTGCCAGTACCAGAGGTCGCGCAGCGCTTTCCAGAAATCGAGTGTAGACAGCAGGGCGAGCCAGGCCAGAAGAATGCGCCAGGGCTGGATGAGGATACCGCCGTCGACGAAGACGTGAAGGGTCGGTCCCGTGAAGACTGGGATCGGTTCGAAACGGACGGAGAACGGCCGCAGAAGACCTGCGAAGGGCGCCGCGAGGCCCTGCGTCAGACCCGTGAGATGCGCTTCCGAGAGGCCGTAGCGGACGCGGCAGACGGAGGGGTGCAGGTGAACGCCGTTCCAGTGGTCGGCCGCCAGCCGCTTGATCAGGGGGGAAGCGCGCCGCCAGCCTCTCATGCCGAGCTTCAGCCAGGTCTTTGCCGTGCGCCAGCCGTCGGCCACGCGGCGCCGCAATCGCCGCAGATCGGCGCGGATCCTGTCGCCGAATGGCGTCTCATGTGAGGGGGCCGCTTCTTCCCGGGCCGCGTGTGGAGGTGGGGGCTCGAACGGAGGCGGTCCGGCCGAGGGTTCGGGAGACGGATGCGGCGGCTCTTCAACGCTGACGACGGACTCGGGGGCTGGTGCCGCCTTTGCCGGTGGCTCCTGAGGGGGGCGGAGGGAACTCGTTGCTGCCGGTTTCTCTGCGGTTGACGGAGAGACGGAGGGGAACGCGGCGTCGTCCTTCGATGACGTGATGCTTGCTGCCGGTGCCGTGGCCGGGGGCTGAGGAGAGGCGACAGGGGAGGGCGATCGAACTTCGGTCTTCTCGGCGGGAACCGGTGCGGCGATCGAAGAGGCCGGGGTTGGGGAAAGCGGTGGCGCCGGGGGGGGCGAGGGCGGTTTTCTGCCGGGACGGGGCGACCTGCCGCCGGCGAGCCGCCAGGACCAGCGCCAGAATCCGAGGCGGACTTCCCGTGCGCGCCTGTCGATGCCGGCGTCGAGCCAGAGTAATCCGAACAGGTGGGTGAGCCTTACGTGGCCCCGCTGGCCGGCGGGCGTTCCCCGAAGGCGGAGCATGAACGTGAGCGGGTGGAGGAGGAAAAAAACCGAAGTCACCAGGGCCGTCGCCAATGCGATCTTGAAAAGCAGCCACCCGATGGCGAACGCGGTGCCGACAAAAAAAATAAATTGTTCAATGTATATTAGATAACATACGATAACGGCGCATATCGCCGCGACCGGAAGCCCGATGTCCTTGGTTGTCATCACGGGACAACCATCGCGAGATCCGCATGTCCCGCTTCGACCACGGCTCTCGTCACGGCCGGCAGGACCTCGCCGTCGAGCTGGACGCCGACCGGTTCGGCGCACTCGATCTCGATTTGCCGGCCCGTCGTCCGGCTGGCGGCATCAGGCGGAGGCCCGCGGCCTGTCCTGGCGCCCCAGAGCCCCTTCAGCAGAGGCCGC
>JAKJFL010000739.1:0-1904 GCA_022704935.1 Candidatus Rifleibacteriota bacterium | reverse complement strand
AGGAAATTCGCGAGCCGATCATCTCGAAAACCGACCGGGAAACCCCGTACGTGAAGGTCAAGGCCGGCATGGTCGCCGGCTGTCGCCACATAGGCATCGGCTACCGCGGCAAGACCGAAGTCGTCAGGCTCATCCACCCGCAGCAGGTTCGACCCGAGGCCGAAAATGTGGATACCGGCGACTATATCACGATCGTCGGAACGCCCGGCATCAATCTCGCGATCAAGCCCGAGATCCCCGGCGGCATCGGCACGATCGGCATCGCCGTCAACATGATCCCGATCGTGAAACGCGCCTCCCCAGGTCTCAAGCGCATGATCGACCTCCCCGCACCGTCGGCCCTTATGGGGCCGAGCGCTTTCGAACGTCATCTGTGAGGCAACGGGTGGCCACGGCCGCCTGCTGACGATACCATGAACAAGATTCCAGCTGAGACCTGGGTCGAGATCGAACAGGTCATTCTGACGCCTGCACAGCGGGCGCCGAGCGTTCCCGACGACACGCGGGCGACGCCCTATGTGCGTCGGATTTCCGGCTTCCTGGCGGCGCCGGCCGAGGTCGGCGCGGAAGCGACGATCCGGACGTTGATCGGCCGCACCCTGACGGGAACCCTTCGCACCGTGAACCCGAGTTACAGCCACAGTTTCGGCGAGACCGTGCCGGAACTTCTCAGAATCGGACTGGGGGGCCAGGCATGAGCCGTGATATGAGTTACGCCGCCGTGATGGCGCGCAAGAACGAGATCATGAAGGCTTCGCTCGGCATCGATTTTTCGGCCTACGAACAGTCGCCCGTCCGCTTCGACTACGAGAAGATGATGCGCGACACCGGCTTCACGCTGGAAGAGCTCGTTCGCATCCAGCGCGAAACGAAGGTCGGCGATACGCCGTTGTTCGAGCTGAGAAACCTGACCGAGGCGGTCAGGAAAATCAGCGCTCCCGGAAAGGGCGCGACGATCCTCCTGAAAGACGAGGCGGCGAACGCGTCTGGCAGCTTCAAGGCGCGCCGCGCCGCGATCTCCTGCTACGAAGCGAAACGCCGAGGCTTCGCTGGGGTCGCGACGGCCACGTCGGGCAACTACGGCGCCGCGGTCGCTTCCCAGGCGGCCCAGCGCGGGCTCAAGTGCATCGTATTGCAGGAAGTATACGACTCGCGTGGCGTCGGCCAGCCCGAGATCGTCGAGAAGGGCCGCAAATGCGAGGCGTTCGGCGCCGAGGTGCACAAACTGACGGTCGGCCCCGAGCTGTTCTACGTCATGCTGACGACGCTCGAGGAGACCGGTTTCTTCAATGCCTCGCTGTACACGCCGTTCGCCATTCGCGGCATCGAAACGCTCGGAACCGAGATCGCGGCCCAGGTGCGCGCCCGATACAACCGCGATCCCGACGCGGTGATCGTCACCCATGCGGGCGGCGGCAACCTGACGGGAACGGCACGCGGACTGTTGGCGGCGGGTGCTGCGAAGACCCGCGTCATTGCGTGCTCGGTCGATCTGAGCGGGCTGCACATGGCTTCGGATCGCGACTTCAATCGCAAGTCGTTCACGACAGGCCACACCGGTTTCGGCGTGCCGTTCGCCACCTGGCCCGACCGCACCGACGTGCCGCGCAACGCTGCGCGAAGCATGCGCTACATGGATGAATACCGCCTCGTCATGCAGGGTGAGGTGTTCTACATCACCGAACTGCTCGCGAAGCTCGAAGGCATCGAACGGGGACCGGCCGGTAACACCAGTCTGACCGCCGCCGTCGCGATCGCCCGCGAGATGGACCGCGACCAGATCGTCGTCGTGCAGGAAACCGAGTATACTGGCGCCGGCAAGCACCACAATTCCCAGCTTGCTTTCGCGCGCTCGATGGGCATCGAGGTTCGGCGAGGCGATCCGCGCGAGAACGTTCCCGGAA
>JAKJFL010000738.1:0-1904 GCA_022704935.1 Candidatus Rifleibacteriota bacterium | reverse complement strand
CGCGAATTCCGAAATGCGGCTTTCCGTCGTCGCTCCCTGACGGCGTGAACAGGGCGATCAGGTCTTCCATCTGAGGCGCGGCGAGCGGCCCGAACGGATCGGCGCTGGTGTTCTGGCAAAGCCAGGCGATCGCCGCGAAGAAGGGGATCGGAACGCCGGTGTTGGGGTCCGGGATCCCTTCACCGATGATGCTTTTGGGCTTTCCGTCGGCGGGACAGAAGTTCTCCCGCAGCAGCTTCTCCTGCTCGGCGTTCACGGGATGGAGCGCGAGCCCGATCGCAAGCCGGAGGGCGGCCGCGACCTCGTTCCTGGCGAACAGCGTCGGCCGCGACGTGTCGATCAGCACGCGCTCACGGGACATGATCAGTGCGTTGACCTTGTGAAAGTCGCCACCGGCTGAGTTTTTTCCGTTTTTCAGTTTGGTCGTGTAATCCTGATACGTAAGGTCCGGATAATCCTGAGGGGTCGCCGGGTTCTGGTTGAAGTCACCGGCAATGACGACATCCTTCTCGCAGCAGATCGTCACCGGCCTGTCAGGGCAGCCCCAGATGCGCAGAGGCACGGACGAATAGACGATGAGTTTCCTGCCGCGCATTTTGGAAAGCGGTCCCGGGTCGTCGCCCCCAGCCGGAGGCGGCACATCGGAACTGTTCGTTCCCGATGCGATCAGCGGCGCATGGTAACCACCGAAATCCATTTCATGATACGTCGTTGCCTTGTCGTACGGATTTTTCCAGGCGCTGACCGGGAAGGTCTTCTCGTCGACGACCAGACCGCCGCTCTTGAGATCGGCCGCCTCTTTCCTGACTCGCTCCATCTGGATGTCGGTCAGTTTGATCGGGTGCGCCCCGTGGGCCCCGTCGAGGAGGTAGCCGTCCCAGGCCTTGAATTTCGAGAACGACATCGAGTCGTTCGTGCGGTCGACCGTCGTTTTTTTCTTGTCGACGAACGTCACGTCGGTCGGCACGATCGAACGGATCATGCCCGGT
This sequence comes from Candidatus Rifleibacteriota bacterium, assembly GCA_022704935.1. Classification (GTDB taxonomy): domain Bacteria; phylum Muiribacteriota; class Ozemobacteria; order Ozemobacterales; family Ozemobacteraceae; genus MWAR01. The sequence continues at coordinate 915 of JAKJFL010000738.1, read as the reverse complement.
GTTTCGATCTTCTCCATATCGGTCAGAATACTTCCGCGGTCGGTTCCCCCGGTCGTGTTCAGAACGATCCATTGGTAGCCGTAAAGCCGGCCGCGCCTCAGCTCGTTCGGCTTGTCGACGTAGGGGCCATAGGCCGTGTCGAGCATCTCACCGTCGAACAGGACATGTTCGGCGGTCGGGAACCGGCGTTCGATGAATCCCGTGATGCGGCGGTACGAGTTGTTTTCGGCCTTGGCATCGGCTCCGGCCCGGGCGACCACGTCATACTGGACGTAGAGGCTCTGCTCTTCGAGCGTGTCGGTATCCTTGAATCCTTTCGCGCGGGTGAAGGGAGCACATCTGATCTTGAACTCCCCGAGGGAGGTTCTGCCGGAATAAACTCCCGCGGAAATGCCATCGAGCACGATTTCCCCGACAGCACCGATGTTGCTCGCTCTGCTCTTGACGGGAGACATCCACCGATCAGCGGGCTCTTTCGGTTTCGAATCGTATTGCCAGTGCGTATAATATGTACGGTTATATTTCAACTCGGCGATGAAGCAGTTGAGTCCCGCCTCGGCGATCGTGGTCGCGACGTAGTCGCGCGCCGATTTCGACCGTAGCGTTTCGGCCCCCGACCGGAGCCGGCCGATCGTGACGAAGAACAGCGCCATCAGCATGATCAGGATGGCGACGACCAGGAGCCCCGACCCGACACGCGATCTCACGTTCATGGGTGCCTCCAGATTTCCTTGCCCCGCTTGTAAAAGCAGGTCTGCATCGGGAACCGGAACACCTCGCCGCGCTCGCCGCCCATGCGGGTCCGTTCGAGCGTGACGCGCAGATGCACCACGTCGTTCCCCGTCCCCTGGACCGAGGCCGGCTGGGGCTGGACGAGCCGGTCGCCGAGGGCATCGACGTTGTGCGGCGGAAGGG
>JAKJFL010000737.1:0-1906 GCA_022704935.1 Candidatus Rifleibacteriota bacterium | reverse complement strand
CACGTCGACGATCGGGGGCGTCGCGAAAATGCCCTTCTGCTTGCCGTTCAGCATGACGGCGGCGCGGTTGACGGGGTCGCCCAGCAGCGCGCGCATGGTGCGGCCCTGCTCTTCCCAGCGGCCGTCGGCGACCTCACCGATGTTCAGCGCGACGTTGATCTCGAGGTCGGGCCGGAGTTTTTTCGCCGCCTTGCAGATGTGAAACGCCGCCAGCGTGGCGCACCATTCTGGATCGGCGCTGCCGCAGCCATCCGCCGTGAACAGGCCGACGACGGAGTCGCCGACGTGCATGACGACCTCGCCGTGCTGGTGCCTGATCTCACCGCCCCAGAGGCTATACAACGACTGGGTGAACGAGCAGAGCTCGTCGAGTTTCATTCTGCCGGCCATCGGGAAGAAACCCTCGATGTCGGCGAACATGACGACGCCCTTCGTCGGACGCCAGGCGATATCGAGCAGGGGCATTTCACGGGTCGTCGGCATCGCTCTTCTCCCCGGATCAGCGAAGCTTCGAGGCGATGGCGTCAGCCAACCGCTTCAGATGCCTTGCGGCGATATCGGGCGAAACGATGTCGGCCTTGGCCAGCTTGATCCAGAGGGCTGCAGCCTGGGCGGGATATCCGCGGAACTCGAGTCGCAGGGCGGTGGAGACGGAAAGAGCCGTTCCTTCGATCGCGGCGATGGAGAGAAGTTTCGCGGCTTTTTCCCTGCCCTGCACTGTCAGGTCGCTTTCCGTCATGCCTGCCGGAAGGGTGACTTCGGTGAGGATCCAGCTCGATGTAGCGTTTTCCTGGCTGTTGTAGATCACGGTTCTCTCGGGAGAAGAGGTTTCGGCACCTGTTTCGGCCTTCACGCCAAACGACTCGAACTCGCCGATGGTTCCGTTCAGCCGCTCGAGGGGAAGGGCCACTGCCAGAACGACGGCAGGGCTTGCTTTTTCCTTGGCTGCCTGGCTGTCCTGGAGCATCGCCTTCGCTTCGTCATACTCCTGCTTGGCGGCTTCGTATGCCAGTTTGCCGCCCTCTGCAGGTGCCTCCAGTTCATTGAGCGCCTCGTGGCCGGCTCCGCCGCCGCCTCTTGTAGCGGGCATGACTGCCGGTACCTAATCAGAGAAGCCGGAAATGGTGGAACTCTCTGCCGACTTCTCCGGAACCGCGGGGGCGGAGGTCGGCGGCACCGGGACCGAGGCCGCGGGGATGGCGCCAGCGGAAGGTGTGGCACGGGATTTTGCGGGTGCCGCGGATTTTTCGAGCTGGGGAAGTTGCGCCATGTGCTGCATGTTCACGGCTCCGACCTGCTGCTGGTGGCGGGCTTCGAGGTCGAGTCCCTTGGGCATCTCCTCGAGCTTTGCCTGGTTTGTTCCCGAGGCGAGGCCTTCGATGCCGCTCATCAGGACGGTGACCCGGGCGCCGGCCGGCAGCGTGACCTCGCTGTTCGTTCCGAAGTGGACGAGATTCACGGTCGTATCGGCGCCGACGTCGAGTCCGGTTTTCTCGGGAATCGTCTCGCCCAGCAGGGGGGTCCAGGTGGCATTGTCGAGAGTGGCGGTGCAGGCCTTGTTTCCATCGATTGCCGAGATCAGCGCGGCGTCCCCGGCCCATGTGGCGAACGAGCCGGCCGCCGCGGCGAACACGAAGATCTGAAGCGCGTGCCTGAAAGTGAAGGTTCTCATGATCGTTCTCCTCTGCCGTGAACCGGGTTGCTCCCGGCCCGCCCGATGAGGGCATACAGGCGAATCGACTGTTCCCGGCCGCGAATCGGCTTCTCTTCGAGAAAGCGCCATTCGAAGGCCTGGCCGGTCAGCCTGACGTGTGCCTCGCTTGCAATGATATCCGTTCCGTACTCCTTGTTCAAGCTCTCGAGGCGGGAAGCGGTGTTCACGGTATCCCCGATCGCCGTGAACTCG
>JAKJFL010000736.1:0-1915 GCA_022704935.1 Candidatus Rifleibacteriota bacterium | reverse complement strand
GGCGTGTTCGTCGATGAGGCGGTCCGCGACGCGATCGCCCGGCTGAAAACCCAGGTCGGGGCCTTGCGATATGACAACGGAAACGGATTTTTCTTCGTTCACGACCTTCGCGGCAGCGTCCTGGTTCACCCGTCCTCAGATCTCGTGGGAAGGAAATCCTCCGACAATCCGCGCGCGACCTTCCTTCCCGGCGGCCTCGGCATCGCCGGCTCAGCGGCTGGTGCGGGGTATTTCGAGTTCGACCTTCCGGGGAAGAAGAACGGCGCGGAAACGCACCTCGGGTATGCGCGCCTCTTCGAGCCTCTCGGGTGGGTCATCGGGACGAGCTGTAACATCGAAAACCTGCAGAAGAACCTCCAGTGGCAGGACGACGAAAGCCGCAAGGCCATCGGTAAACTGTTTTTCTGGAACATCCTGACGTTGCTGTTTCTCGTGACGATCACCATCCGGATGATGCGTATCACTGCCGCCTCAGACATCGAAGCCTCCGGGATGAGCGAACCACCAGCCGCCCCAATCGCGGAAAAATCCGCCGAAGCCTCGTCTGAACCGGCCGAAGAAAAAGTCGGCGACGCCATAGAGCCTTCTGCCCAGGCCGTTCTCGAAGCTCTCCGGCTTGCCAGGGAAATCAGCCAGGACCGCTCGACCGATCAACTCCGCGTCCTCAACGAGATCCGCACGGCCATCGAAAAGCTCGCTGACCGGCGCGATCCGGAAGGGAAAGAGCAGCCTCACCATGGCAAGAAATCCTGACACGAACGCCCCGAAAAGCCTGCAGGCGCTCTTCCCCACCCTGCTTTGGGCGGTCATCGTCTTGTTTCTGGCGGCAGGGCCGGCTCTTGCAGCCGACGCCATCCCGACCGGCTCCCCATCGTCGTCTGTTGAATCCACTGTGTCGGTCACTGTTTCAGAGCCTGGCTCAGCTTCGAACCTGCCAGCTCGGCCGGGGATGAAACGCGTCTACCGGTTCGGTATGGTGCCATGGATCGCCTATTCCCCGCTTCACGTGGCTGCGGAGCTCGGATTCTGGAGAAAGCTCGGCGTCGAGGTCACCGTCGTCTCATACCCGACCAACCCGGCCATGTACCGCGGCATCGCCGGTGGCGACGTCGATCTCTGCATGGACATGATCGGAAGCATGGTCGGCATGCACCTCGACGGGGTCGACGTGAAAATCCTCGGTGAAACGGACTGGTCGCACGGGGGCGACAAGATCATCGTGAAGCGCGATCTCGACGTCGCCCGGCTCAAGGCCCGCCCGATCGGCGTGTATCTCGCCAAGCCCTCCGTCACCTTCTTTCTCAACCGCTTCCTCGGGGAGTGGGGGCTGAAGATCGCCGACGTCCGCATCCAGGAGCTGACCATGCAGGAACTGGCGGATGCGTTCATCGAGGGGAAGTTCAGCGTCATCCTCAACTGCGATCCCGAGGCTCTGCGGGCCGAGCGCGACGGCGAGGGCCGGCAGGGAGTGACCAGCGCCGACTTCGCCGGCATCATCCCTGAAGGGGTTGTGTCGCGGGCCGATCGTTTCGCGTCGATTCCCCCGGACGACCTGGTGAAGATTTTCCGCGGTTGGATCCAGGCCGTGAAGTGGCTGCACGACCCTCGCAACTGGAATGAATTCAGGCGCATCCTCAACAGCCATACGTTTCAGGCCGACGGCCCGTATTCCGAAACGGACATGCAGGACATGTTCCGGTCCGTCCGGATCCATCCGGCCGCCACCCAGGCCCGCCGGAACATCTCCGCCGGTGGGCTGCGGGGCTACCTGCAGTCGGTACATGACTTTCTGAAGGACAACGACATGCTCGAAAGAGAATTTTTCATGGATGACATTCTCGACAACAGCGCCCTGATCGAGGCCCTGAAACTCGAAGGGGAGGTCGTTCACCCGTGACGGAACGCGATTCCTCCC
>JAKJFL010000735.1:0-1915 GCA_022704935.1 Candidatus Rifleibacteriota bacterium | reverse complement strand
TGAACGTGCGGGTGCTGGCCGCCACGAACCGAGACCTCACCAAGGCAATCCGGGAAAACCACTTCCGCGAGGATCTCTTCTACCGCCTCAACGTCGTGAACATCCATCTCCCCCCTCTCCGGGACCGCCGCAGCGACATCACGATGCTGGTCCAGCACTTCGCCACCCGCATCCTGAAAAAGTTCAACAAGAAGCCGATGACGTTTTCGGAGGCGTTCATGGCGCGGCTGGTCCAGTATGCCTGGCCCGGAAACGTCCGCGAACTCCAGAACCTGATCGAGCGGGTCATCATCCTGGAAGACGAGAGCATGTTCCAGAACAACTCGACCCTCGTGCCTATGCGCGCGAAGCTCGATAACGATAGTTATATAAATGACAGTATCCTTGCCATGCCCTACAAGGAGGCCAAGGAGATCATCCTCAAGAGCTTCGAGAAACGCTTTTTTGAAAACCTTCTCTCGAAGGCCAAGGGGAACGTCTCGCAGGCTGCCCGCCTGGCGCAGATGCACCGGAAGAACCTGTATCTCAAACTGAAGGAACTAGAACTCGTTCGGCCGGGCGACGCACCGGAACATGCGGACGAACACGACGACGACCTTCCGGCGGCCGATGATCCCGACCGGGAACCCCCGGTTTTCTGACCGCCGCCCCCTTCCGGATCACTCCTGAGGATCGGGAATGGCGGAGTGCCTCGCCGAGGCGTTCTTCTTAGCGATTCTGAGACTGAAACGCGCCGTGGTTCCGCAACGGTTCTCGCTCGTCAGCTCGAGCCGGGAACCGTGCCCGTGAAGGATCTTATCCACGATGGCCAGGCCGAGGCCCATGCCCCCCGTTCGCCGGGTGTCCGAGGTGTCGGTCTGGAAAAACGGCTCCTTAACGCGTTCGATATGTCGTTCGTCGATCCCGATACCGGTGTCGATGACCTCGATCGTCACGTGCCGCTCGTCAGCCGCGGCCTTCACCGTGATGATACCGCCTTGCGGAGTGAACTTCACCGCGTTGTCCAGAAGGTTCAGGATGACGCGGTGAATCAGGCCGGCATCGATGAGGGCGCGGGGCAGTTCCGGCTGGATCTCCTGGACGATGGTGACCTGTTTGGCGCTTGCCATGGGCATGACCACCTGGATCATCTCTTCGAGCATGCTGCCGATACGCTGCGGAACGAAATCGAACCGCATGGTGCCGGCTTCCATGCGGGCGAAATCGAGGAGCTGGGAAAGCAGTTCGTTCAGCCGTGATGCGTTCTTGAGGGAAATCGTCACGGCGTTGGTCTGTTTGTCCGTCAGGGGGCCGAGCCGCTCCGATGCCATCAGATCGAGATAGCCCGTGATCGAGACGAGAGGGGTTTTCAGCTCGTGGCCGCAGATGGCGAGAAATTCGGATTTGAGACGGTCCAGTTCGGCCATGCGCCGGACGCTCGATTCAGCGTTCTCGACCGCGCTCTGGAGACGGTGGCGCAGGTCTTCCGCCTCCGTGACGTCCGTGACCGAGAGCATGATCAGAAACCCGCCCGGCGAGGAAGCGGCGAACCGGCTCAGGTTGATGATCACCGGGGTCGTGCCGGTCGCCCCGACTCGCTGGATCTGCGTGCGGAATATCAGCGGCCGGTCCGTCGGATGCGGCATGACTCCGAACAGCATGCGAACGATGGGATGATCCGGCGGGAATGCCGGAAGGTCAGTAAGCTGGCGATGGAGTGCCTGGCGTTCGGAAATCCCCGTCAGTTCGGCCATCCATCGGTTCCAGAAGAGGACTCCCCCTTCGGGGTCGATCAGCGCGATGCCGTGATATGGCTGGTGAAGGGCATGCCGCAGGGAGTCGGCCGTGTGAAACCAGAAACGCCAGCGTAGCAGGCTGATGAGAAGGACGGCGAGAAGAACGCCTGAAAGCGCGAGGGAGGGCCAGGAAAAGGGGG
>JAKJFL010000734.1:0-1916 GCA_022704935.1 Candidatus Rifleibacteriota bacterium | reverse complement strand
GACCGGCGAACAGCTGGAGCTTCGGCCGGGCCTGCCAGGTCACGCGGCCGCTTCCCTTCAGAATGTCGTTTGCAAGGCCGCGCTCGCCGAGTTCGGTCACGCCGCCTTCGCGGCCGACCATCCGAAAATCCTTCCCGACGCGCCTGAAACCCAGGTCGCCGGTCAGCGTCTGTGTTTTGGCCCGCAGCTGGAGCCGCATGGCGTGATCTGTGATCGTGCGGTCCGACGAGGCGGTGTCGGAGAGCCGGTTCGGGTCGTACAGCGAAAGCGCCGTTTCCCCCGAGAGGCTCAGGGTGTCGGTCAGCCGCCAGTCGCCGTCGAAGCCGATCAGGTCGTGCTGCATCGGCTGCACCGTCGACGAACCGGTCTCGGATTTGGGCGTGTCGCTGTCGAGTTCGCGCAGCCACGAAAGGCCGAGCCGGCGCCCTTCTCCGTGTTTCGACAGCAGCCGGGTGCCGTACAGGTTGCGCTTGAACGCCATCTTGCCGTCGTTGACCTCATACTCGATGACGATCCAGCTCGTCACCTCGATCGGCAGCACGTGCGGCAGGAACTTGATCACGCCGTCCTCGTAATCGACGAGATAATCGCTGCCGCGCGTCATGAGCCGGCCGTCGATCGTCACCTTTTCGGAATTCTGCACCACGGGCTGCACGGCGAGCCGGAACTCCTGTTGCTGGCCCGCCCCGCGGAACTGCTCGCGTCGCGCGCGGCCTTTCGACTGGGAATACAGGAACATCGCCTGCAGGTTTTCCGTGACATCGCCCTGCGCCATGAGGCCCCGCACCTCCTTGCGGAAGAGCTGGAACTCGGTGTCGGCGAAGCCGAGGGGGAAATCGCCCATCGTGAGGTCCCAGACGGGGCCGTCGAGGTTGACGGTGAAGCGGCGGTCCTCGTCTTCCTTGTCGTCGAGAACCGCCGAGACCTTCGCGCTCTTCGTGATGTTGCCGTCGATCTCCAGGTGCATGCTCTGGTCGAGATGGAAGCCGGGGATCGAGTCGTAGTTTTCCGTCGAGAAGTGGCCGAGATCGCCCTTCACGTCGGCCTTCTTCACTTCGAAGGTCTTGGTGCCCGAGATGTTCAGCCGGCGCTCCTCGGCATCCTCCTCATCCGAAACCGGGTCGGGGAAAGGGGATGGCGGAAGCGCGGCGAGGCCGGGCTGGCTCTGGAGCGCGACCGCGATTTCGCCCGGCGTCGGCGGCTTCGCCGGAGCGGGCTTCGGCTTCGTCGAGAAGGGAATCAGCGCCGGGTCGGAGGCCGCCGGAATCTTCGGCGTCGAAGGACTGGAGAGCGGAAGCCGGGGGTGGTGCGGCGGCAGCCTGACCCGGCCCGTCGAGCTCGCCGGCCGAAACGTCGTCGGATCGAGTCCCGGAAGCCGGGCCGCGAAATACGCTTTCGCCGTTTCGGGCGATTTCCAGGCTTTGAATCCGAATGTCTCGACGGGCGCCACCCGATCGACCGCGGCAGCGCCGACGGGAACGAGCGCCGCTTCCGTCGCGGCCGTCGCAGCCGGCGGTTCGGCCGGCGGCATCGTCTCCGACACCTCCTGCCGGTCGGGAGTCGACGGGAATTCGCCGGTCGGAATCACCGCCGCTGCCTCCGCCATCCGGCTGACTCCGCCGGAAACCGTGTCGCTCATATATGTATAGATTGTATATAATTGTTGATATACATTTATTCCGCCACCGCCGGAGTGTTCGACGATCGGCGCGGTGACGGAAGCGACAGGCGACCCGAGCCCGGCCGTTTCCGTGGAAGCGGCAGCGACATCCCCCGGCGGGTTCGCCGTCACGGCGACACCGGGAGCCGCGGATGATGTCGGCGGGGAAACTACGACCGCGACCGGGCTGACGGTGTTAGAAAACACCGGTGCCGGCCGGGCCGGCGCGGTTCCGACGGGAGAAACGGCCGGCGGT
>JAKJFL010000090.1:0-9303 GCA_022704935.1 Candidatus Rifleibacteriota bacterium | reverse complement strand
CGCCCTTCTCCGGGAAACATGCTCGAACCCTCGCTCATCCAGCACGGCCTCGTCTTCAGCGAAGGCCAGCTGGAATACGTCAGCCGGACGGCATCCGAAACGACGAAACAGCGGTCTTTCCAGGGAATCGAGAATCCGATCCTGAAGAACGTGAGAAATGGACGTTTCGAACGGCGCTCGTCGAATCTGCTCGCGATCTCGGTCACCCTGCAGTCGCCCGACGCATCCGATGAACAGCAGACATTCGAGCGGCGCATCTTTCTGAGGGGGCGGTGAAGGTGACGCAATGAGCCTGAAACGATCGGCCGAACGCCTTGCGACCTACCCCGTTCTGATCATGACGGGATTCACGGGACTCCTGTTCGTCATCCTGGCGGCCAGGGTGTATCTCGCCGACCGCGATCTGGCGATGGACCGGGTGAGGGAACAGCAGTCGCTGCTCGCCGCCGAATCCGGCGTGAACTTCGCCCTTTCCCGCATGCGGTATGCCCTCGTGCAACCGGATCCTGCCATCCATGCCGAAAGCGCCGTGCCGCAGGCGTTCGAAGCCGCCATCCAACCCGGGCGGTGGCGAAGGATCGGCGGCCAGACGGAAGCGTGGTTCAGGATCACCGAGATACGCCGCATCCAGCTTCCCGACCGGAAGGAAACGCCGCTGATCGACGAGAACGCCCAGTTCCGCGTCATCTCGGAAGGCCGCTGTGGACGGCATCTCGCCCGTTCCACCGGGATCATCCTCCTGACGGACCTCGTGCGGAGGTTCGGAGTGGTCAATAGCTTGAATATGTATTACTATGGAACGCCCCTGCAGGCGTGGATACGAAGCGCCGGAAGTCTCGACGCCTTCATGGCGGCGAACGCCGATCTGTTCCGGAGTGATCTCGTCTCGCCGCGCGGGCTGATTTTCGACGCCCGCCTGATCTCCCGGGTGTTCCAGTCCGCCGAGGCCGACTCGTTCGCGCTTCCGACCGGTACGGCAGCCGTCGGGGGCTCTTACGGCCGGTTCTACTTCCGGGACGGGGAATCACCCTGCCTTGGGCCGCTCTACTGCCAGACCCCGGTTGTCGTCGATTCGCACCGGTTTTTCGGGCCGGTGCAGACAGCCGGCTGGTTCTTCCGGCGCGGCTCGGCGAAGCCTGTGATCGACGACGGCCAGATGGTGGTGGCTCTCACCTCCAGCCGGCGGATCCAGCTGGCGACGGACAACCTGGAGGGAGAGATGCCGACGGGGGCCTGCGTGGATCAGGATTCACAACCCAACTCGTCGTATATCGCCCCCTGGCGGCCCGATTTTGGCGCTCTGCGCGCCGCCGCCAAACGGATGGGTATCTATATCGATGCCGATGGAAAAGGCTACAACCGCGGTGAGGCGACCGATGTCGATTACCATCCCGGGGAACATCACGTGTTTTCCGAAACCTACATCGATGCCACATCGATCGGTCTCGAACAGGATGAAGCGAACGAGGGCTACGTGGTCCTCTCGACGGCCATGCGATACGGTGAGCGCAATAACCTCGATGCCGCGGCTCTGCGCGGCGCGCGCCTGGTGTTTTCCGAACGTTCCGTCTTTCTGCGCGGAGAGATCGGCGACGACGTCATGATCGTCACACCGAAGAACATCTACCTGACCGGATCGACGAATGACGAGGGAAATTTCAACCTGTTCCTCGTCGCCGGCCGGGGCATCGGCCTTTCGCTTGCCGATCTCGAATCGTACGTGGCGGAGAAACAGCCTTCCCAGAGCTTCATATCCGCCGCGCTCAAATGGCGGATTCGAGCGATCATGTACAAGCCCGGCGCCGGGTGGTACGGCTCCTGGTCCGCGAAACCGGCGGACGGCAGGGATGTCAGACCGACCGGTATTCTCGGGGTGAAAAATATATCAATAGATATTGAAGGCGCCTGCATCGAGGGGAACCTCAAGCGCTGGATCGACCACGCGATGCCGCAGGGCGTGAAGGTTCGCTGGAAACCGGGCCTGGCCGACCGCCTTCCCATGCAGCCCCTGACGGCGAACCTCCTGAAGCTGAGGACGATCCATCTCAACTGATTGGGCGGATGCGAAAACGGGTCTTGGCATTCCGCGCTCATTGGAGTAACATGCGGCCTGTTCCCCTGCGGAGCGCAACACGCGGCGAAGGACGATTCACACCATGGATCTGGCAAAAAACCTCGAACGTATCCGCTCCAGGATAACATCCGCGGCGGAAGGCTGCGGACGGCGTCCTGAGGATGTCAGGCTCATTGCCGTCACCAAGAGCGTCGGTGTCGACACCATAAGCCTGCTGCTGCAGGCCGGCCAGCGCCTGATGGCGGAAAGCCGGCCGCAGGCCCTGCGCGACCGGGCCAATCTTCTGGCCGGGAAGCAGATCGGTTGGCATTTCATCGGACCGCTTCAGACGAACAAGGTGAAATACGTCTACCCGATCGCCGAGATGGTCCATTCGATCGACCGTGAAGAGTTGATCGACGAGTTCGGACGGTGGGCGCAGAAAACTGGCCGCAAAACCCCCTTCCTGCTCGAGGTCCATATTTCTCCCGAGCCGACGAAACAGGGGATCGACCCGAAACACTTGCTGAAGCTGATCGAGCGCGTTCGCAACAGGCCCGATCTCGATATCCGCGGCCTTATGGGAATGGCGCCCTACGTCGACGATCCGCACGTCATCCGCGCTTCGTTCCGGCAGCTCGCCGGCCTGCTTGCCGAAAGCCGGGCCCTCGAGGGTGCGGCCTACAAAGCCTGCGAACTGTCGATGGGAATGTCCGACGATTTCGACATCGCGATCGAGGAAGGTGCGACGATGGTTCGTGTCGGGACGGCGCTTTTCGACGAAGGCGATGCCGGGGACGGGGCCTGACCGCGATGATCATCCCTCTCATGCTGTGGGTTCTGCGGCTGGTTCAACTCGCGATTTTCCTGCGAGTCATGCTGACCTGGGTCGCGCCCGATCCGTCGTCGATGCGGAACCTGCGCTGGTTCACCGACCCGATGGATCGGCTGTTGAAACCGTTTTCCGTGGCGATCCCGATGGGGCCGGCCTACCTCGACCTCGGGCCGATGCTGGCCCTGTTCCTCATCGAGGGTATTTCGCGAGTTATCATCCAGCTCGCCTGACTCACTCGAGCGACTGGCGTACCATTTCTTCCAGGGCGCCGGGCGTGAGGCCGAAGGTCATGTTGAGCGCCTCGTCGAAGGGCCGCTTGCGGCCGAGATGGCCGAGCAGTTCCCGGACGGCGGCCATCCCACGATCTTCGATCAGCTGCGCGACCGTGACGAGCGACTGGGCATACAGCCGCTCTGCCTGATTGCGGGATGCCGTGCGGGCGAACGGCCCGTCCAGCTTGCTCAGTGGCATCAGCCCCGCGGTTTCTGCCTGGCCGAGAATCTGGCGGGCGCGGTTCGGGTCGATGCCCTCAAGGAGCTGTGCCAGGCCTTCGTTCAGCCAGGTCGGGCAGGCTCCATCGGTCAGCAGAAAAATCAGATGGTGGCAGTATTCGTGGAAGACTGCGCCGGCGAGCTGGTCCGGACTGCTCGTTCCCGGAGGAACCGGCAGGCGGATCTTTCCGTCATAGACGCCGCCCGCCCAGCCCGGAAGGTCGCTGACACGCTTGAAGTCGGCCGGTGAGTAGACGATGATCTGCGCGCGCTGCGCCGGAAAATGGCCCAGGAAATCTCCCGCTTTCTGATACGCGGTCTCGAACAGGTCGAGCAGATCGCGGGCCCATTCCCTCGGGAACACGCCCTCGAAGGTGAGGTTGAAATGCACGCTGCTGTCCTGCTCGAACGCCGATTCGACCTTTTCCTCGCGTTCGATGCGGGCAAGCAGATTTCTGGCCTCTGCGTGTCGCGGCTCCACCTCGAGAGCGCGCGTCAGGTAATATCGGGACTCTGAGAAATTGCCCTGCCGGTACTGAAGGCGGCCGAGCTGGTAGAGAGCCCGGGCGTTGTCCGGCGACATCGAGACCAGGTCTTCGAGCAGGTGCTGGGCCGATTCGTCGTCTTCCATTTTCTGGAAGGCCGTGGAAATGCGCAGGATCGTGTCGGCATCGCGCGGCCGCAGCGTCAGGATGCCCTTGGCTTCGGCCGCGGCACCTTCCGTATCGCGCATCGTGATGCGGGTCGAGAGAAGGTTGAACCGGATCTGCAGGTCTTCGGGCTTCTGGGCTTTCGATGCCTCGAAATGGTTCACCGCTTCGGCGTATTTGTGCTCCTTCACCAGCAGTACGCCGAGGTTGTTGTGGGCACAGGCGAGGTTCGCGAGTGCGGTCTCGTCGAACGGATTCACGCGGCAGGCTTCTTCGAAGGAGGCCAGCGCCGCTTCGAGGTTGCCGCGCCGCGCCTGGCTGACGCCCTTGCGGTTTTCTAGGCGCGCATCATCCTCCGGCGCTGCCAGCGTGGCCGGAACCGTCGCTGCGAACTGGATCAGCAGAGTGAGAGCGATTGCGCACAAGGCGCGTCGGGCGAGTCTCATATCTTGATGTCGATCTTCATACCCCGGATGCCGTCCGGGATCTGCTCTGGTTGCTTTTCTTCCTCTTCGGCGGGCTTTTCGTCCTTGTGTCGAGGCTCGGTGTCGGGCTGGCTCTTCTCGCGCTCGGCGCCTTCCTCCTCCTTGCGAATCGCGCGATGGTCGGCAGCCTGGGTGTCCCGGACGGTTTCCAGCTTCTCCTGGTCCTTTTCCTGGTGCTGCGTGACCTGAACGGCCAGGCCCGATTCCTGGGCCTTCTGCCCCTCTCGGATCCGGCTGACGTCGTTGTTCGCCATCAGGTTGGTTTTGATATCGATTGGTGTTATCGGCATACTATAAATATCTTTACTTGTACTATCGACGTCAAACGGGCAAAAGCAAAGGGGCACGGCCTTGTCTGCCGTGCCCCGTGGCGTGTTCGGAAAGCGACTTCTCAGCCGCGCAGCAGCGTTTCCCCGTAGGCGCAGAGCTTGTCGAGCGTGGCGGCGTCACGGGCTTCCGCGTAGTATCTGACGACGGGCTCGGTGCCGGAGAACCGCATCAGCACCCAGCTGTCGTTTTCGAGCAGGAACTTGGTGCCGTCGATCTTCACCGTTTTCACGACCTTCATGCCGGCGATCTCGGCCGGGGAGGTCTTCAGCTTCTCGACCGCGCGGTCTTTCTCGGCGGCCGTCAGCTTGACGTTGATGCGGCGGGTCAGATACGTGCCGACCTTGGTGTAGAGCTCCTCGAGAATCCTGTCTAGAGGTTTGCCGCGCACGGCGACCATCTCGGCCACGAGCAGGCAGGCGATGATGCCGTCCTTCTCTGGGACATGGCCCCGGATCGTCAGGCCGGCCGACTCTTCGCCGCCCATGATGATCTTGTCCTTGCTGATCAAATCGCCGATGAATTTGAATCCGACCGGCGTTTCGAACACCTCGAGCTTGTGATGCCGCGCGACGGCGTCGACGAGATGCGTCGTGGCGACCGAACGGGCGACGCCGCCGGGCCACTTTCTTGTCGTCTTGAGGTGGTCGAGCAGCATGCCGAGAACCTGGTTCGGCTCGTAGAAGCGGCCGTCCGGACCGAGAATGCCGAACCGGTCGGCATCGCCGTCAGTCGCGAGGCCGAGATCGAATTTGCCCTTGCGCATCATCGCGATCATGTCGGGAATGTGGCTTTCGGACGGTTCGGGCGGCTGGCCGCCGAAATACGGGTCGAGCCGGTCGTTCATCACCGTCACATCGCAGCCCGCTTCGCGAAGGAGGGTGTCGAGATACCCGCGGGAGGTGCCGAACAGTGGGTTCACCAGGATTTTCAGCTTCGCTTTCCTGATGGCGGCCAGGTCGACTTTCTTGCGGAGGTCGGCGAGATAGGTTTCCATCGGGTCGATCTTCTCGATCAGCCCTTTCTGGAGCGCCGTCGCCATGTCGAGGTCATGCACCGGCCCGCTTTTCATCAGGGCGTTGGCCCGCTTCTCGATGTCGCCGGTCGTCTCGGGCAGCGCCGGGCCGCCCCAGTCGGGCGAGAACTTGAGGCCCTGGTATTCGGGCGGGTTGTGGCTGGCCGTGAAGTTGATGCCGCCGGCGGCCTTGCGGCGCAGGAGTTCGAAACTGATCACCGGCGTCGGGGTGTCGCGGACGCAGAGGAAAGCCTTGATGCCGTTCGCCGCCAGCACGCGTGCCGCCGTTTCCATGAACTTCTGCGAAAGGAAGCGCGTGTCGCTGCCGATCACGATGCCGCCGGTCTTGCCGTGTGCCTTGAGATGGTCGGCGATCGCCTGCGTGCAGACCCGGACATTCTCGAACGTGAAGCCGTCGGCGATGATATCCCGCCAGCCGGAAGTGCCGAACTTGATTTCCATGATTCCCTCCCTCGATGTTTCTTCGCCAGGCCCAGCCGGGCCGGCCGCTCATTCTGCGTAAAGTTTACTCCTGCCGCGCCCTCGCCGCAACCGGCAGTGATGCCCCCGGAAAACTGCGCGGATGGCGCACCTGTCGCGGGTGTGATACAGTGTTCGCACGTTGCACCCAACCCTGTCAGTAAGGAAAAATCGAGATGCGCGCCTGTCTGCGGAATATCGCCGTCGTCTGTGGAGTTCTCGCCGGATCGGCCCTTGGGGCCGCCGAGATCCATGAGGCCGCCGCCACCGGAAACACGGCTTCCGTCGCCGCGCTGCTTGCGAGCGACAGCCGTCTGGTCAGGGCAAAAACCGCGACGCTTCTGACCCCGTTGCATTATGCCGCCGTTCGCGGCCACGTGGAAGTGGCTCGGCAGCTCATCGGCGCGGGCGCAGACCCTGATGCGCGGACGGAGGATGGGAGGACGCCGCTTCAGTTCGTCTTCGAGAATCCCGAGATGAAAGCAAATGACAGAGCTGCTCTCGTCGATCTTCTCGCCTCCGGTTCAGATATAGTTAATTCTATAGATGTAATCGGACTTACCCCGCTCCATTATGCCGCACGGTTCGGGAACGCCTCGGCGGCGTCTCTGCTGATCGGACGCGGAGCTCTCGTTTCCGCGCGAGATGCAAAGGGGAACACCCCTCTTCACCTCGCTGCCGAAGCTCCGGAGTCCGTGGCCGCCGAGGTCGCGCTCGTCTTGTTACATGCCAGTGCTCCGGTGAATGCCGTGAATCTCCTGAATGTGACTCCCCTGCATGCGGCGGTTCTGGCGGATGAACCGCAGGAGCGGCTCGTCAGGCTGCTGGTGAAGTCCGGGGCGAGTCTGACGGCAAAGGACCGTCTCGGTCAGACGCCGTGGCGGGCGGCCGTTTCCTCGGGAAACATGGCCATGGCATCGCTTCTGACCGAACTCGGCGCTCCTGCCGAGCAGACAGCCACGTCTTCGATGATCACGACATCGACGATACCGCTCGAACCGACGGCACCGCCTTCGGGGAGATAACCGCACGAGATGATCATCAACTGCCACTGTCACATCTTCTCGCTCGACTGCATTCCGCTCGGCTTCCGGCGGAAATTCCTTCTCGACATGAAAAACGAGCGGCAGAAGCTGTTGTTCAGGCTGGTTCGCGCCGTCCTGATGCCCGGCGTGAGGCTCGAGACATGGCTCGGATTCGCGCATCTCGACATGACAGGCATCGCCCGGAGGCTCGTTTCCGAAATGGACGAAGCCGGCGTGGAGCTCGCTACGCCGCTCATGGTCGATATGGCGTTCGATTCCGCGTATCCGGAGCGGTCTGTCAGGGAATGGAACGACCAGATCGCGGATACGCTCGCCGCCGTCGACGCGGTGAACGCCGCTTCGGGGCGGACACGCTTGATGCCGTTCATCGGAGCCGACCCGCGCCGGCCCGACGTGACTGATCTCGTCATCGGACATCTCGAATCGAAGCGGTTCTTCGGGGTGAAGGTGTATCCCGTAATGGGATTTTATCCCGATGACAAGGGCTTGCGCGAGATTTTTGCGTATTGCGAGAAACACCGTGTCCCGGTGACGACGCACTGCGAGAACGGCGGATTGCCCGGTCACGCAGGCTACTACGACCTGGCCGCGCCGGAACACTGGGAACCGGTTTTGGAGCGGTTCCCTGAACTCGTGCTGAATCTCGCCCATTTCGACCGCACCGGGACTGCCTGGCAGACGCGCATCATGCAGATGATGCCGCGGTGGCCGAACCTGTATTCTGATATTTCGTTCGACGCCGAGATGTTCTGGCAGCCGGGCCGGTATTTCGCGAACATGCTGCACGTGATGCGGACCCCCGTCATCCAGGAGCGCATGCTTTACGGCACCGACTGGTACATGGGTCGGTTCCTGTGGTCCGAGAAAAGCTATATTGAATGGTATACAAAAGGCGCACGCCGTATCTTCTGGGCACCTGTCAAATTCCTGAAGTCCGATATCCGGCGTCTCACGGAAGACAACCCCCGGCGATTTCTCGGACTTCGGGAATCGTGCGCGAAACCATCCTCCCCGACAAAACGCAGCAGTTGATCACACCCATACGGAGAGCCTATGAGCCGGAACGTTCCCTTGAACAATATCGTGTCGATCGGCGCCGGAATCGTCCTTGCGACGGTGTCGCAGGCCTTTTTCCTCGTGCCGAACCATATCGTGCCCAGCGGCCTCGTCGGCCTCGGCACGGTGCTGTATCACAGCTTGGGTATTCCCATCGGCATGTTCGTCATCGTCTGCAACATCCTGCTGATTGGTATCCAGGGACATTTTGTCGGCATCAAGGCGGGCGGCAAGACCATCGTCACGATCCTGCTCCAGGGCGCCCTGCTCGATATACTCGTCTCGTGGCTCCACGTCTCACGGCTGGCCGAGGATCCGATGCTCGCGTGCATCTACGGCGGCCTGCTGACGGGCATCGGTGGGGCGCTGATCTTCAAGGGTGGGGCGACACTCGGCGGGACGGATATCCTGGCCCAGCTCCTGATGAAATTCAAGGGAGTCCCGGTCGGAACGACGTTTCTCTGGAGCGACGCGATGGTCCTCGCCGTCGCGGCACTGGTCTACGGGCCGAACCTGGCCCTGTATGCCCTGGTCAAATCCTTCATCGTCAGCCAGACGATCGACCGCGTGATGGAGGGCTCGGGTGACTACCGGCAGGTGCTGATCATGTCTAAGCAGGCTGAGACGATCTGCTGGGGGATAATCGAGGAGTTGCACCGGGGCGTCACGTATCTGAACGGCCGCGGGGCCTACTCGAACAAGCCGATCGACGTGTTGCTGACGGCGGTCAGGCGGAACCAGCTGCCGCAGCTCGAGGAACTCGTCTACCAGCTCGATCCCTCGGCGTTCATCATCGTGACCGACGCGCGACGGGTCATCGGCAAGGGCTTCGCCTCGCTCGAGGAGGAACTCGCCGGCATGAAGG
>JAKJFL010000733.1:0-1926 GCA_022704935.1 Candidatus Rifleibacteriota bacterium | reverse complement strand
GCGGCATCATCTTCAGAAAGATACCGCGCGATATTCGGCGCTATTGAACGATCATGGAACCAAAATCATTCCAGCAACGCGTCCTGGCAGATCTCGAAGATTATCTTTCCTGCTACGACAGGCATCGAAAGCCGCGCGCGGCCTTCGAAGCCTTCTGGCACGGGAAAGGTCTCGCGTCCGACGTTCCCTTCACCGAAGCCATTCCCGGCGTTCCGCACGTCTGCGTCAAGGTGCCTACCGGCGGCGGCAAAACATTCCTCGCGGTGAACGCGCTCAGGCCGGTTCTCGAACTGTTGAAGCCGGCGGCGTCGCGGCTTCCCCGGCTCGTCATCTGGCTCGTGCCGTCGCTCGCCATACTCCAGCAGACGAGCCGGTGCTTTCGCGATCCACGGCATCCTTACGGCGAGCGGCTGAATATGCTGTTCAGGAACAGAGTGGAAGTCTATGAAAAAGGGGAACTACTGGACGGTGCGCGGTTCACGCCCGTCGAAACGAGCGAGCAGGTCAGCATCGTCATCCTGAGTTACGACTCCCTTCGCACCCGCAACAAAGACGCGAGAAAACTGTATCAGGAAAACGAACGGCTCGCCCCGTTCGGCGACGAATACGACCTCGATGCGGCCGCGCACCCGTCAGCCGATGCGACGGCGTTCATCAGCGTGATCCGGGCGATGAACCCCGTCGTCGTCGTCGATGAAAGCCACAATGCAGGAACGCCCCTCAGCGAAGAGATGCTGAGGGATCTGAACCCGGCATTCATTCTGGATCTGACGGCCACGCCGCGGGCGAAGGCGAACATCATCAGCTACGTCGATGCGTTCGCGCTCAAGTCGGCCCACATGGTCAAGCTCCCCGTCATCGTCTACAACAGATCGGACAAAGCCGATGTCATTTCGGCGGCCATTTCCCTGCGGAAAAAGCTCGAAGCGATCGCGACCGATGAGGAACGGCAAACTGGGCTGCATATCCGCCCCATCGTCCTGTTCCAGGCGGAGCCGAGAACCGGCGTCGAGCGGGAAACATTCGTCAAGATCAAACAAAAACTGATCGAGTGGAAGATTCCGGAAGAGCAGATCCGCATCAAGACCGCGGAACTGGATGAATTGAAGGACGAAAAACTGGGAAGTCGCGCGTGCCCGGTCAGGTTCATCATCACCGTCAACGCCCTGAAGGAAGGATGGGACTGCCCTTTCGCGTATATCCTGGCATCCCTCGCACCGCGCTCATCGATCGTGGATGTCGAGCAGCTCGTCGGCCGGGTGCTCCGGCAACCACATGTCACACGCCACACGAACGAACTCCTGAACATGAGTTACGTATTCACCTCGTCCGACAAGTTTCATCAGACGCTCGATACCGTCGTGCGGGGTTTGAATCGCGCCGGCTTCAGTCGGCGGGACGTCCGGGACATCGAACCGGAGCCGCCGGAAAAGACGACCGAATATCCACTTCAAACCCAACCCAAACAGGCTGTCTTCACGGAATTGGGCGAGCCCGAAGCATCTGATCATGATTCGCACGAATCGGAAGACGAGTCATCGATTCCGAACCCCGAGAATCTCACGCCAGAGGCCGAAATCGATATAGTTTTTGATATAGAACGGCGGGCGGAGTCCTGTTGCCGGATCTATTCGGAGTCGGCCAAAGAAACGGAAGCCGGAAATACATCTTCGGCCGCTTCGGACGAATTCTTTCCCCCCGGAGTCGGGAACGTCTTCAAGCGCCATACGATGAAGGATATGTTCGTCGAAGAAGCGCGATCGCTCGTGATTCCACAATTTTTCCTGAAAAGCACCCCCGAGTTTTTGGGCGAAGTCGGCGACCAATGGCGACTTCTCGAACACAAGGAACTCCTGGGGGATTTTCCGCTCGGCAGAAGCGATGCGGTCGTGACCTTCCAGGGCGCGGACGTGGAGATGTACAAGG
>JAKJFL010000089.1:0-9355 GCA_022704935.1 Candidatus Rifleibacteriota bacterium | reverse complement strand
GATGGAAACTTATGAGAAACTCTTGACCGCTTCTTCCTCGGTTTCGAAAATCTCGAAGACCTTGGTGAGCCGCGTCAGCTCGAAGAGCTCCTGGACCGCCGGGGAAAGGCGGATCAGCTTGAGGTCGCCCTTGGACTTCTTGACCTTCTTCAGGGTTGCCGCTACGACGCCGAGCCCCATACTGTTCAGGTAGTTCACTTCCTGGAAATCCATGATCAGCTTGGATTGGCCTTCAGCAACGATCTGGTCGATCTTGTCCTTGAAATCGTTGACCGTTTCGGTTCCGATCTCGCCGCGCAGCACGATAAGCATGACGCCGTCAGCCTTGGGCTTTAAGTCGATTTTCAGTTCCATACGTTTCCTCCCAGGATGCTCAACTCCGAGCGTCATTACCTTACCGCATTTTCTTCCAAGTTGCAACCTGTAAGACGTTCGAAGCCGTGGGATGGTTGTAGGGGCGGGCTTCAAATCCGCCCGGAGGCACACCCTCGGCAGATTTCCTCCAAGATACACCGAGGACGACCGAGATTGCTCTCGATCGTCCTTGGATAAGGATGCCGGTCCTTTAAGGGAAGGTTTCAGACCCGACCCGCACGATGCGGGAAGTGGGCCGCTGGCGCCCGGATGGCGCAGTTCAAGCGGACCCGCCCTGAGGACGAATATATCAGAACTGTTTCGAAGCCGACATACGGTGGGCCTCGCCGAGCGTCTCATCTACATACGAATAGTCGAACCGCCACGTATCCAGCTTGAAGCTGGCGCCCAGCGTCAGATCGCCTGCCTGGGAACCCATGCGAACGGCAGCGTTGTCGTTCAGCCAATACTCGGTGCCGGCCCGGAACTTTGCGTCGAGATCCTCGACCTTGTTCAGGTCGACGGCGACCGTCATGCGGTCGGAGGTCTTGTAGGCGCCGCCGATCGTGGTAGTGATGGGGACTGTGTCGGAATGGCCGCTGTCGGTGTCCCACTTCAGACTCTCGCCGATATCGCGGATCGAAAGACCGACGGTACCCTTTTCAGACGCTTTGTACAGGAAGCCGAGATCGATACCCCAGCTGTCAGCGGAATTGGTGAACAGATCCTGGTTCAGCCGCTTCAGGTTCACGCCGCCGTACAACTTGTCGGAAAGCTTGCGGGCATACGTGCCGAACGTGGCCGATTCGGTGTCGTCGAAATAGCTGTAGATATATACCGGATTGCCCGGAACATAGACGCCCGTTCCGGTCGTGTCGGGATTCCCGCTGCCGTCGAGCGCCAGGCGCGTTTCGGGAATGCCGTCGATGCCGAACCGGATGTGCGACAGGGCGACCGTGTATTTCTTCTTCCCGTCCTTGTCCTTCATGACATGGGCGTAGTTGAGGAAGTTGTACGTGCGGTCGAGCGTCAGGTTGGCGTGCATGAAGGACGCCTCGGACTTTTCGAGCGTTGCGAGACCTGCGGGGTTCCAGAACGCCGCCGTCGAGTCGTCGGCGATCGCCGTGAAGGCGCTGCCCATGCCGAGCGCGCGGGCGCCGACGCCCATCTTGAGGAACGCTCCGGCCCGGCCGGCCGAATCTGCGAACGCCGGCGCTGTTGTTGCTGCGGCCAGCGCCGTGAGGAGGAGAAGTTTGCGGATCATACTCATATGATTCCCCCTTGGCAAACGATGAGACTGCTCATCAACCCCTTTCGACCAAAACCGCAGTTTCCCGAATGGGTTTTCGAAAATATTTTCGAATATTTCCCGGCCACGTTCCGGCGAAATAGCCTCATGTTCCTGTAGGGGCGGCAAACCCGCCCCGGTACCGCCCATGATGGAAAACGCCCCGGCATCGCCGGGGCGTAGTTCTGTAATTGATGTTGTATATCAATCAGTTGCATACACTCCGAGCCGGACGAGCGTCTGGTAGATCTGGTCCGTCGGACTGCCCGATGCCGGGTCTTCCTGATGAGCTTGCGTCAGGTGCGAGGCCGCGCTCGTCTTGTCGCCGGTCCAGAAGTAGCAGAACGCAAGCATGGCATGGACTTCGGCGTTGCTGACCCCGATCGGATGATCGACCCGTGGCGTGAATTTCGAGCTGGTGCTCACGATGCCCGCGTCGCGGATCGCCTGGATCGCGTTCGGAAGGCTGTTGGCTTCCCCGCGCTGAATGAGCGACGCGGCGAGGCCGATCTTGGCTTCGTTACTCAGCGAGGCACCCTGGGTGAATGCCGAGATGGCCGAGCTGACCCCCGACGACTTCGTCAGCGACCAGCCGAGGCCGTTATACGATTCCGCCTTCTGGCTTTCGTTTACACCGGTCAGTGAGAGCACCTGGTTGAACTTGCCGATGGCGCTGCTGTAGGCGCCATATTTATAGTCTTCCCATGCCGAGGCGATCATCGAGTCGGGATCGGTTTCCGTCGTTCCGCCGCCTCCGTCGCCTCCTCCGCCACCAGTTCCCGGTGTCGGGATCTCGCCGGGCAGGGTGTAGCGGCCGCTTCCTCCGCCGCCTCCACCGCAGCCGCTGGCGACGAGAATGATACTGCCGATGATCATCAGAACCAGGAATTTTCTGTTCATGGCGGTTCTCCGTTCTACCTCAACACTGCGATCTTGTGGGTGACCTTGGTGGTCTTGCCCGTGTCAGGATCGCGAAGCTTGATCTTGGCAATGTAAACGCCGTTGCCGACCGTGCGGCCATCGCGGTTCCTCAGATCCCAGGCCATGTCGAGCACGCGGCGTGTGCCGTCGAAGCGCTTCACGACGCTCAGCTCTCCCTCGCCCGCGACGCGGTCGCCAGAGATGTCGTAGATGACCACCTCGAGGTCGTCCGTGTCGATGTCGTTGCGGTTCGTGGCGACACGCAGGGTCGCGCGGCTGCGGGCCGGGTTCGGATACTGGACGATCTCGAACACCTGCAGCGCCGGCTGGACCTGGAACCGGATGGCGGGCGTCACCCGCTCGTTTCCGGCGATGTCCTTTGCCTTCAGCACGATCGTGTGGTCACCGTCCATCAGCCGGTCGAGCGGGGTGAACGAGGCCTTCCCGGCTTCCAGGGTGGTGCGGCCGGACGTCTCGACCTCATCGATGAATACCTTCACGCCTGCATCGGTGATGCCCGACCCTTCCTCGACGATGCTCCATTCGAACGTGGGCCGTTCGCTGCGGAACGCCGTTCCTTCCTCGACCTTCGTCAGCAGGCTGGCGCGCGGGGCCATCGTGTCGCGCAACAAGGCGAAGGTTCCGGCGCTGGAAACGGAAGCGTCGATGCGCCCGTTCTTCACGACCGCGACGACCGCCTCCCACTTCCCGTCATCGGAAGCTTTATACAGGCCCGAACCGGCCGGCAGAACGCCGCCTGGCAGAGCCATCGAGACCTTGTAGGAACCGGTCAGTCGATCGGTCGGGATAGTCACCGTGTAGCCGACCTGCACCGGACTCAGCTCTTCGGAAGCATCCCCGCCGACCGTCGCGAATCTGACCGTCTGCTTGTCGGCCGCCGGCATGCACGCCAGGAACGACGGCCGGATGCCGCCGCGGACCGAAGCCGTCGCGCCCTGCTTCGAGAGCGGTGTCGGAATGACGGCGACGATGCTGTCCGCCTTCAGACTGCCCGGCGCGAACTCGGCGGTGAACGACTTGTCCGGCGTGCTGACCGAGGCAAGGACGTTGGCGTTGACGTAAGCGGTGGCGAAACTGACGGTCTCGACCGCCTTGTTGCCGGACATGTCGGTCGCCGTGACCTTGATCGAGGCCGTGCCGGCCTTGGCGAGGTGGACGCCGCCCATATACAGCTTCGGATTGCTGCTGCTGCCCTGAAGTTTGATCGTCTGGGCCGTGCCGCCATCCTGGCTGACCGCCGCTGTTGGCGCTTCCGACAGCGTTTCGTTGCTCTGCACCACGATCGTTATATCGAGCGGGTTCGCCGGGTTGCTGAAGACGAAGATGTTGTCACGGATCGCGGGCGGCGTCACGTCGCGGCCCTCGAATTCGACGGACTGTGTCGTGACGACGTTTCCGATCGTGTCGGTGATGTTACGCGCCGTCAGCGAATACAGGATTCCTTCCTTGATATGCGCGGTCGAGAGAGCTTTCAGCCGCACCGATCGGTTGTCGGCCCGCACGAAGATCCGGCTCGGATCGAGATCGACCGTCGCTCCGGAAGCCGTCAGGGTATAGTTCGACAGGGTCGTGGCCGAAGTCGCGTTTACGACTTCGTCGAACACGACGTTGAACTCCTGGGCGTTCGCGACACCGTCGAACGTCACCTGCGACAACTGTGGGCCCTGACCGTCGGCGGTGAACGTGAGGCTCTGCGGCGTGGGGAACTGATACCCGTCGAGGCTCGTCGCGCTCGCAACAATCATTGTATAGGCTGTGTTATGCGTGAAGACCGAACCGAAGGTGAGTGTGACAGTTTTGCCGTTGGAGCCGGCCGATGTCGGGAATACGCCTGGGTCGACGCCGGGATTCGTCGAGAGAACATACTGACCGTTATTGAACGTCTCGGCGCGGGCGGGGTCTACATCGTGCGAGAAGGTCAGCAAAAGGGTTGTCGGACTCGTCTGCTTCACGGCGGTGAACTTGAAGTCGGAAGTGATGACGTCGAGAGGAATGGAGTAGACCACTCCGCCGTTCACGCCCTGGTTTTCGGCCCTGTCGATCACCGTGATCTGATACTGGCCTTCACCGACATACTCGGTGCTCGGCGGCGCTTTCCTGCCGTCCCATGTGACGCTGTAGTTGGCGCCGTTCGGGGCGGGAAGCTCGAGATCGCGGATGACCGTCGAGCCTTGCTTGATGCGGATGTAGGCCGGCCCGCTGCTGACATCCGGAACGTCATCCGTCGTCAGGGAGATGACCAGACTGTCGACCCGCGGATTATACCGGTCGGTCACGGTCTGTCCGCCCGACAACGCCATGCTGATGCTGGCGATGTTTGGCCCGACGGTGTCGATGAACAGGCGCGTATACGGAGTGCCGAGCACGTTACCGGCGGCATCCGCGAGGTGCAG
This sequence comes from Candidatus Rifleibacteriota bacterium, assembly GCA_022704935.1. Lineage (GTDB taxonomy): Bacteria > Muiribacteriota > Ozemobacteria > Ozemobacterales > Ozemobacteraceae > MWAR01. The sequence continues at coordinate 4,378 of JAKJFL010000089.1, read as the reverse complement.
CCAGTATTCTCCGTCGAGCAGGAAGGCGCTGTTGTCGGTCGTGCGGCCGCTGAACGAGAGGGTTTTTCCGCTTGGGCTCAGAGGCGACATCGCATAAGTCTGCGTTGCGGTGCTCACGACAGAATTCAGCGGCATCATGCGCAGATAGACGGCACCTCCGTCGGTTGCGCCGATGGCGTCGATCTTCACATACGAGTGGATCTGCGGATTGAAGAAGGTCATCGTGTCGCCGGTGCGGGTGGGGCCGCCGTGGCTGATCTTCCACTGCGACATCTGGGGTGCCTTCGAGTCGTATACAAGGGCGCCTCTGATGCTGGCTTCATTGAAGAAGTTGTCGTAAACCCGCAGTTCGTAGGTGTATCTGCCGTCGATCGGAAGGACGTCGGTTGTTTTCTGGCGGCCGTCCCAGGTCACCACGCCAACGAGGCCGTCGCTCGTGACGGTGGGGGTGAACGAGCGGCTGGCCACGGTGACACCATTCTGAACCAGGTGCAGCCAGTAAGGATCGCCTGCGGTTCCGGTCGAGAAGAAGACGCTGATCGTCGCGAGGTTGCCGGCCTGGCCGTTCAGGGTCGCGTAGGGGCTGTAATCCAAACCCACGCCGCTTTTGCCGGTTGTTTCCTGAGAAGATCTGACCTCATACTTCGTGAGGACCGGGCCTTTCGCCCTGATCGTGACGGTGCCGGTTCCCGTGCTGGTGGTCGCGTAAGCGTTGCCGGCCTCGTCGAGAGCCGAGGAGACGTAGAACTGGAACGTGCCTTCGATGCCGCTGATGGCCTGCGAGTTCACGAACCGGAAGGATCGGTTCGCGGGCCCGTCGACGGCTCCGGTGCATTTGAGGGCGATCGAGGAGCCTCCGCTCTTGAGGTAGGCGCTGGGGAGATACCCGACTTCGGCGTTCATTGCCTCGTCGAAGATCAGCGTGAAGGAAGCCGATTCGGCAGCCGTGATGCCCAGCGTGACGTTGTTCGGATCGATCTGGGCGAGTTTCGGAGCCTGGTTGTCTACCACGAGCGTCCGGCTGGCGGTTCCCGCGAAGCCGTCTGCCGAGGTCGATTTCATGGACAGATCGAAGACCTGGGTGGCGTTCTCGGTATGGGTGACGCCGGTCAGTTCGAACAAATCGCGGAAGTTCGAGACCACGACGGTACAGGATGCGCGCTGCAGGGCCCCGCTTGCGAACGCGTTCGAGTTCTGGAACTGGGCCACCGTCCGCTTGACCGCATCCATCTGGTGCGTCGTCCACCCGATGAACGTCGCCTGGTCGATCAGGCCGTTGGCCGGATCGCGCAGCTCGAGTTTCGGTGTGACGCTCTGATCGATCGGCAGGCGCAGGTTGTTGCTGATCGTCGCGGTTTCGAACGCGACTTCATAGGTAAGACCGCCCGCGGCCGGGCCTTTCACGAGCTGGATATTGGTGTTACTCGGATGATTCGCAACGACCGGCGCCATGGCGACGGAGAAGATACGTGGCGGCTGGGCTGATGTGCCTGTCGGGTCGAAGGTGATCGGTTTTGCGGTGTTGTCCGCATTTTTATAGCTGGCGGATTCGTTCCCCCACAAGTCGACGAAGGCGCCCTGTTCGCAGGCGATATACAGCTGCCTGTTGCCCCAGGAGAGAATCGTTTGCAGAGCGCTTTCATTGAGGGGGATCGTCACGGCCGTCGAGGCATACTGCGGGTTCAGGCCATTGAACTGGGTGTAATCGACGTATGCCGACGTCAGCGGGAACGAGCCGCCTGTGAGATTGGCATTCTTCGCAAGATAGATCTTCTGGAAGCTGACGGGTGACGTGCAGGGTAGGATGACGCGGTTCGCATCCGACGTGAAGCTGTCGGTGTAGAGACGCGCGCGGCGCGATGTCGCGGCGTTGAAATCGATCTTCAGGAGGGACTGCGTTCCGCTCGAGGTGAGCGAGACGGCGTTGATCGAGAACATCGAATTGAGCGGCGTCAGCACGGCCATGGTGGCCACGGACGGAGCGATGCCCTGAATGCGGTTCCCCTCCTGATCTCTGATCAGCGGCGGAACCGTGTTCGGAATGTTGAAGTTCGTGTTGGTCGGCAGCGGATCGTTGACGGCGAGGTTGATGAATCCCGCGGTCCTCGTATACTGGAGGGCGAGCCAGTCGATCGTTTCCGGAGTGAGCTTCAGGGTGACGACACGGGACGTCGAGAAGTCCATGTCGATCGTTTCGCTGCTGACGGCCTGGCGGAACCGATACCGGTTCGCATAATCCTCCTGGTTATAGCTGCGGTTCCTCCAGATGGCGAGCTGCTCCAGGGTGGTCGTGTCGATCGTGTTGAGGTTCATGTCCTTGTCGAAGTTCAGGGCAAGGGTGGCATCCGTTTCGGAGTTGATGATGCATGAACCGCCGACGAGCTTCGGCCTGGTCGTATAAGTGCTGGGGATGGTGATTCGCGTGGTGGAGGCGCGCGGCAGGGGCACGATCCAGTTGCCGGCGAGATCTCTGCCGATAAAGGCGTCGCGGGTGCCTTCCGGGGCCTCGCCCGAAACCGTATCCTCGAGATGGCCCATCGCGATGTAGAGCGTCGTGCTGCCCCAGTCCGCGATTTTCGCCTGCGTCGAGGACGATACGAAGATGTCGATGATGTTCGAATCGTTCATCGTCGAGACCAGATCGTCCGTGGTGAGATTCAGCGCGCTCGGGTTGTTGCCAAGGGTGTTCGCCTGGGTCAGGTTCCCCGTCTTCCCGATGCGGATGAAGGTCGGGTCGAAGGTCGTCGGATTCAACTTGATGGTTTCACTGAACCTGAGCGACAGCAGGAATCCGTCATATGTGGCTTCCTCGAGCTGCGGCCTGGTCGTGTCGATCGCGACGTCGGCGGTCGTCTGCGCCCTGTTGCCGGCATCGTCACGCACGTGAATGTTGAACGTCAGCGTCGCCAGATCCATCACGGCGGTCGCTATCGAGTAGCCCGGCATAGTGGTATAACGTATATTATTGAACGTGTCGTCCACGGAGGAAAGACTGTAGGTCGATGTTCCCTGGATGGGAGACAGGTCGATCCAGGCCAGACTTCCCATGGCCGTCGGTGACATGGTGACAGAAGCGATCAGGCGATCGCCCGGGATGCCGTCACCACTCGTTTCATACCCGTCGCCGACGTTCGCATACCTGACTTCCGGTTGGTCGGGGCTCGCGAACGGGCTGGTGTTGTTCACCGTGATGGCGGCCGAGTCGATGACCGGCGGGGTATTGTCGACCGTGAACGTCGAGGGCTGGGTCCGGAACGCGTAGTTTGCCGCATCGTCATTGACGATGACCGTCGCGTCGATGAAGCCGCCAATTTCCGGCCAGTTCTGCATCGTCGCGGTCGCGACGCTGAAGTTCGCCGACCAGATCTGTGAGGTGCCGACGCGGGTCAGCGGAATCGACAGGAACGGGTTCGGACTCCCGGCGAGCGCGATCCGCGCCGTTACGGATGCCGGTGAATAATAGTCTGGGAAATTGTTGACTTCCGCCCAGACGCCGAGGGTGTCGCCGATGTTCACGAGGCCGGAGGCGATGTTGTCGCCGTTCTCGTTCAAGATATCGAGACCCTGGTTCTGGATCGTCGGGATCTGGTTGTCGATGCCGAACTTCGAGAGAGGATTGCACTGCATCGTGGCCGAGGCCATGACGATCGAATTCACGTCGGGGTGCAGAACCCGGACGGTGAAGCTGGCCGTTGGAATATCGAAACTGCCGGCTTCAACGGTATATGATGCGCTATAGACATAGTTGCCGCCGCCGCTGATGGCGGAACGGTAGGACAATGGATACCAGTAGGTATTGAAGTCGCCGTCCGCGTAGGCCATGTCGAAATCGTCATCCGTGCTGCTGACGATGGACCGGATGTCGACGAGGACCGTCGCCGCGGGTGAGTTGGCCGTGTTGTAGACCGTGCCGAGGACCGCCGTGAAGGTCAGTTCGTCGCCCGTCGGTGCGTTGTAGCCGTTTGGCGGGTTCGCGATTCTGTTCGGATATCCCGTGGGCACGCGGTCCTGAGAAAGTTCGACGCGCGTCGACGGATACGCCTTGAACGTGGGCACGCGGGAAAGGAACCGCACGCTGTTGGTGTAACCGTAGGTCATGTTGGCCGAGCTGTCATAGGCCAGGATCGTCAGCGACGCCGTCGTGCCGAGGCCCGCCGGAACGGTCCAGTTGTAGGAATACTCGTTCGGGCCTCCCGTCGGCGGGAAGAGGGTCGGCGAGGGCGGCGTCAAACCGTTGTCGTAATACAGGTTCGCGAAGTCGATCATCGGCAGGATACCGTCATGGTTGTTGACACGAACCTTGATCTGCAGAACATCGCCTTCGTTGGCTTCGTTGAGCCTGCCGTTGTCGACGACGAAACTGATCGGGTAGACGATC
>JAKJFL010000732.1:0-1933 GCA_022704935.1 Candidatus Rifleibacteriota bacterium | reverse complement strand
GCTGACCGACGAGTTCGAAACACGCCTGAAGGAGCGGCTTCGCGATATCGAGAGCGTCATTCACCAGCTTCGCGAAGCCGCTTCCCGCGGAGTCGCTGCGGATGCGGATGTCGAACGTGCCCGCGGGACGCTGTCTGAAGCAAGGAGTGCCCTTGCAGATCTCGATGCATACAGGGAACCCCGTGACCGGCCTGAGCCTTCCATCGAGGAACCGCTGAAACCCACCGAGATGGTGATCTGGACGGGCATGCCGAAGCCGGGTGTTCTCGAATCGATCGACCCCGGTCGCGGAAAAGCCGTCGTTTCCTACGACGGAAAAAGAATGACCGTTCCGAGTGCCGAACTGCGAAGAGCGAGCATCACGAGTCGTCCGGAAAAGCCCGCTTCTACGGTGATCGGCACCGCCGCCGCCCTGATCAGGGACGAAATCGACCTCCGGGGAATGCGCGTCGAGGAGGCGCTCGAGAAAACCGAGAGCTACCTCAAGATGGCCGAAGCCCAGAAAATCGGCCGGGTCTTCCTCATTCATGGCAAAGGGACAGGGGCGCTGCAGAAATCCATCCATGAATTTCTCAAGAAGAGCCGCTGGCGCAGCAAATTCCGGTTCGGCCGGTATGGGGAAGGCGATCTCGGTGTGACCGTCGTCGTGTTCGACCCCGCGGCCGATTCCCAGAAACCCGGCGAAGAGGAGCGCAGCAGTCGGGGCGTGAAACTCGCTCCGGGCCGGCGACGTAAGGGAGACCGCGATGCGTGATGCGCGTCTGTCGATGGCTTCCTTTTGACACCGGCTGTCGGCATGGGTATCATGGTACGGATCGGGGAACCGACATAACGCGTACCACAAGAGAAAAGAGCGTTCAGGGACAGCCATGGACAATTCGATGAAACTGGGGCTGAGTCAGAAACTCACCCAGACACTCAAAATGACGCCGGAGATGCAGCTGGCGATCAAGATTCTTCAGTTGAACAGCATCGAGCTGAAGAACCAGATGGACGAGGTTCTGGAAACCAACCCCGTCGTCGAGCTCGACGAGACCGAGGCGCCTTCGACCGAGGTGCCGCTCGACAAGCTGCCCCAGACGTCCGCCGACCTCTCGGCACCCCCCCCCTCGACCGATTTCGCCGAGCCGGGTCGCCAGGACTACGCGATTGACTGGCAGAAATACATCCAGGACAGCGAAAGCTCAGAGATCCGGGTTTCCGCCGGCGGCTACGCGGGCGATGAGGAGACGACCTTCGAGAACTTCACCTCGAAGAAGAGTTCGCTGCGCGACCATCTTGAAACCCAGCTCCGCGAGGCCCCCCTCAACCCGACCGAGATGAAAATCGGGGAATATATGATCGGCCTGATCGATCGGAACGGGTATCTGCGCCATACGCGTGACCAGATCGCCGACCTCCTGAAGATCGATACTGCCGTTGTCGAGCGCGTCGTGAGGGTCATCCAAACGATGGACCCGCCCGGTGTCGGCGCTTTCGATCTCCGCGAATGCCTGCTGATCCAGGCGCGCGATGAGGGGTTCCACGATGATGCCGTGACGGTGATCATCGATCGTCACCTCGAAGACCTCGCCGGCAACAAGCTTCCCGCGATCGCCAAGGCGACCGGCTACGAACTCGAAGAGGTGCAGGCCGCTGTCGAGGCCATCAAATCTTTCAATCCGAAGCCTGGCGCGACCTTCCCGTCGGGCGGTGACGAAATCTACGTCACACCGGACGTATTCATCCAGAAGACCGAGGAGGGGGAATACGTCGCGACGCTGAACGAGCGTGACATGCCCCGCCTCAGAATCAATAATCTGTATCGCGATGCGATCAAAAACAAAGACCAGACCGATAAGGCGACGTATGAGTTCATCCGCACGAAGCTCGATGCGGCGCGCTCGTTTCTGCGCTACGTCGACAAGCGAAAAGAGACGATTCTCAACGTGAC
>JAKJFL010000088.1:0-9397 GCA_022704935.1 Candidatus Rifleibacteriota bacterium | reverse complement strand
TTGTCGAGCACCGCCGACTCCGTCGCGACGGCCATGACGGGAAGTTCCCGGTCGATGAGAGCGATGGGGCCGTGCTTCATTTCGCCCGCCGCGTAGGCTTCGGCGTGGATGTAGCTGATCTCCTTGAGCTTGAGGGCACCTTCGAGAGCCGTCGGGTAGTTGATGCCGCGGCCGAGGAAAAGGAAGTTTCTGGCGTCGCGGAAGCGCTCGGCCAAGGCTTTGATCGGTTCGACATTCGCGAGAATGCGCTCGATCTGCTGCGGAAGGATTTTGAGCTCGCGGATGGTCTGTTTAACGAAGTCGGAGCCGAGAATGCCTCGTATTTTTCCGAGTAGCAGGGATAGGAGAGTGATGGCGGTGAGCATCGCGATGTAGGCTTTCGTCGAGGCCACACCGATTTCGGGGCCGGCATGGATGTAGACGAGGCCGTCCACCTCGCGAGTCAGCGTGCTCTCCTTCGCGTTGACGATGCCCAGGACCTTTGCGCCGCGTGACCGGGCCTCGCGGACGGCCGCAAGCGTGTCGGCCGTTTCTCCGGACTGGCTGATCGCGACGACGAGCGTGTTCGCGTCGACGAGCGGCGACCGGTAACGAAACTCACTGGCGAGATCGCACTCGACCGGCACCCGCACGAGTTGTTCGATCAGGTATTTGCCGACGCAGCTTGCGTAATAGGCGGTTCCGCAGGCGACCATGACGATGCGCTGGGTCTTGAAAATGTCGGGGCCCGAGAGACCCAGCTCGGTCAGGTAGATCTTCCCGTCTTCCTCGGAGGTGCGGCCGCCGATCGTATTCCTGATGACCTGCGGCTGTTCGTAGATTTCCTTCAGCATGAAGTGCGGGAAGCCGCCTTTCTCTGCCGCCACCGGGTTCCATTCGATCTGCGTCACGCTCTTCTCGATCGGGGTGCCGTCGAGGCTGAAGAATTCGATGCCGTCGCGGCGGACGGTTGCGCCCTCGAAGTTTTCGATGTAGACGACGCGGCGGGTGTACTGCATGATCGCGGTGACGTCCGAGGCGACGAAATTCTCGCCGTCGCCGAGACCGACGATCAGGGGGCTTTCCTTTCGTGCGCAGACGAGGCGGTCGGGATGATCGCGATGCAGCACGACGATCGCGTAGGCGCCTTCGACCTCGGCAAGCGCGTCGAAGACGGCTTTTTCGAGATTCCCGCCGTAGTGGGACTCGATCAGGTGAGCGAGAACCTCGGAATCGGTTTCAGACGCAAACGTGTGGCCGGCCTCGAGCAGCTTGTGCTTGAGCTTGAGATAGTTTTCGATGATGCCGTTATGCGCGACCTGGAGCGTCGCCTGGCAGTCGCCGTGCGGGTGGGCGTTGAACACCGACGGCCGTCCGTGTGTCGCCCAGCGCGTGTGGCCTATTCCCTGTGAACTCGCCGAGCCGAACTCGTCGACGAGGATTTTTCGCAGCTGCCTGAGCTTTCCGATGTCCTTCCTGACGAGGAGTTCGTTCCCCTCGCGCACGGCGATGCCGGCCGAGTCGTATCCGCGATACTCGAGGCGGGTGAGCCCCTCGAAGATGACCTCATTGGCCGGCTTCGTGCCGATGTAACCGATGATTCCACACATGCTGTGATCGTCCTTTCGTGACGGTTGCCCTGCGCGACGCTCAGTATCGGACCCGTTCGGGCTGCTGCGACGACCGTTCCCCGCCGGAAGCGGAATTCCCGCCTTCAGGGAGGCGGGGTCTGAGCGCCTCGATTCGCGCGTCGGCGGCCTGCATCAGGCTGGTGTCGGGAAAAGCGGTTTTGACAGATTCGAGAACGCTCATGGCATCGGCAATCTCGCCGATTTCCTCGAGGAACTGCGCGTATTCCATGGACGCATAGCCGTTCCCGGCATCTTCGTGGATATATTGTGAATAATATTTTTTTGCCTCATCGTTGTTTCCGGCTTTTCGCGCCAGCATCGCGCGCAGACGGGTCAACTCTGGCGAGGTGCGCTTTTTCGCGGCCTGATCGAGATGTTCGCCGGCATCGGCAACCTCTCCGCTTCCGATGAGGGCCTCGGCCGTCAGCAGCCGTGCATCGTAGTTGTCGGGGTCGTCCTTCAGGATCTGGGAGGCCACGTCGAGGGCCTCGGTCATTTTGAAGCCGCTGAGCAGAACTTTCGCGAGCCATACTTTGATGAATATATTATCCGGCTGGGCGTTGAGCGCCAGCTTCATCTCGGTCGCCGCGTCGTCGAGGAGGTTGTTCCGATAGAGGATCCTTCCCTTCAGGAAGTGCGCCTGCAGATTCGCCTGGTCGGTCGAAAGCACCTCGTTCACCGTCGTGGCCGCTTCGTCGAGTTTGCCCTGATCGACGAGGGTCTCGGCAAGCGCGAGTCGCGCCTCGACGACGTTCGGGTCGAGCTGCTTCACCTGCGCATACAGTTCGACGGCTTCTTTCAGGGCCCCCTGCTTGCGTTTCGCCTCGGCCAGCTTCAGCATGGCGAAAACATCGTTGGGACGCAGTTTCAGGGCTTTCGAGAACGTTCCTTCGGCTTCCTTGCCCATTCCCGCCCTGAGCTGGGCATCGCCGAGCAGGAACAGCGTTTCGAAATTGTCCGATTTCACGGCAAGCGCCTTTTCGAACCAGGTCCGGGCCTCGGCATACCGCTGTCGATTCAGTTCGGAAACCCCGCGGTAATGGAGGGCACGATAATTTTTCGGGTCTTTTTTGAGGATGGCGTCGAGCATCTGGGCTGCTGAAGCAAACTGCTCGGTATCGATCGCCGAGATGGCGTTTTCCAGGTCTGTCTGGGGTTTTGCCGCCGGACGGGCCGTCGGCGTGGCCGACTGGGCACGTGGTTCCCGGGTCGTCTCGACACTGTTATACCCGCCGAGGATCACTTCCTGGGGGATCGCGGTCGGAACAAGCGGTTTCGCCGGGTCACGAACCGGAGCCGTTTTCGCGATCTGATCGCGCAGCGCAACAAACTGCTGGTTTCCCGGATTCTTTTCGCAGAGTATCTTCGCCTGTTCGAGAGCATCCGCCTGTCGTTTCGTCGCGAGCAGCGAGTAGACGAGGTAGAAACGGGCCTGATGGAAGTCCGGGGACATATCGCACACCTGGCCGAGATAGTCGGCAGCTCCCCGGTAATCCTGGCGCGCGTACAGCTGCATGCCCTGATTGAAGAGGGTTGCCGACAGATCCTCCGCCCAGGACGGGCAAGCCGGCAAAGCCATCAAGGCTACGCAGAAGCAAAGGGCCCTGAACGTCATGTATCGCATAGACACTCCCGCACAGCGGTTTTCACGGGAAGACAGCCTGGGCAGAGACCAGGAGCGTTCCCCGGGAGTCATCAGCATAGCAAGCCTGCCGTACGGCGTCAATGCCAGCAGAGGGGCAAAATGCGGCCGGGATTATCTACCTTTCTTTTTCGAACAGCGCGTGCAGACGACCGAAGCTCCGTCGGCATCGAGTTCATAGCGCGCTGACGAATCGATGGGGCACGACGGCCGGTCCTTGAGCAGTGGCTTTCCAGATTTTCCCGGTTTCATCAGGGCATCGATATCGAGTGCCGTCATTTTCGACTCGGGATGGGCGCGATTGTATTTATACACCGCCATTCCGATGTGGCCCTGGTTGTATTCGCACGTTCCCGGCTTCGGGCCGGACCGGACCGCCATGAAAAAGAACAGCACCGCCGCCAGCATCATGGCGCCGATGGCAACCCAACAGCCGGGGTGGAAAGAGCCTTCCGTGGCGTCGAATTCGGGGGTCTGCCCCTTTTTCCCTTTTCCCTTGGATGAAAGAATTTCACCACAGCGCTTGCACATCAGACTGCCGATCTCGTTCTGAGCACGGCAGGACGGGCACACGTTCTGCCCTGCGGCGGCAACCACTACCGCCGGCTTTTTGTCGACGGGCATCGCATTTCTCCCTTCCTCTGCATCGAGGCGATCACATCTCTCACAATTCTATTCGTTCCCATCGCCTCACGCAACCCTGCCTGAACCGGTTAATTTTCCGGTATCATCCTTGAAAACGACTCGTTCGCCCTGAGCTTGTCGAAGAGGGCGTGATCCTCTCGTGCTTCGACAGGTTCAGCACGAACGGGAACGCGAAAATGGCGACGACGATCATGGGCACAATGTGATCTGCATGGGTTCAGGCTTCAGGCAGAGAAGGTGCCGATTGTCGCCGGAGAATGAGGATGGAGAGGTCATCATCCGGCAATGCCGATCCGACGAATCCGTCGTAGGAAGCCATGATGCTTTGGGAAAACGCCGCCGCATCCGTCATCGGCGCCGACCGTAACGCCTGCTCGAGCCGCTCATCGCCGAACGAGAGACCGGCGACGTCGCGATTCTCCATGAGCCCATCGGTGAACAGCATCAGGATCTCGCCTGGTTCAAGAACGACACATTGCCGCGGAAAAGGTGCCGGGCAGGAGTCCGAAGCCAGCGGAAGATGTTCCATGCGGACTCTTTCGAGGACTCCGTTCCGGCGTCTGATGAAAGGGAACGGGGCACCGCCGCCGGCGATTTCGATGGAACCGGTTTCCGTATCGAGGGCGAACGCGGCGCAATACATCATCTGCCGCCGCTCGAGAAGCCGGAACAGGATGCGATCGAGCTGGCTGAGGAGGCGCACGGGGTCGCCGCTTTCTTCGGCGCACTGCATGGTTATCGATTTGGCCATCGCCATCGTGAGAGCCGCGCTCGTGCCGTGACCGATCACATCGCCCGTTACGAACAGCCAGCGGCCATCCGCGAGGTTCATCGCGTCGACGTAGTCGCCGCTCAGCTCGGATACCCGACGCAAGATGACGATTGCGTCGAATCCGGGGATCGTGAGCCTGCCCGCCGGAATCAGCGCATCCTGAACCATTTTCGCCATCCGGACTTCCTGCATGTCCTCGAGCATCCGATTGAAGGCCCTGCCCAGTTCGCCGAGTTCGTCCCCCGATTCGACGCGTACGCGCACGGAGGTATCGCCACCCTGGAGGGCGGTCATTCCCGCAGCCAGTTCTGCAATCGGCTTCAGGAAAAGATCCGCCAGGATTTTCCCGGATACCACGGCCGACGTCGCGATGATGAGAAACATCAGCCAGACGACGGTCCTGAAATCGCCAAGCGTTGAAAGAACGTATTCCCTGGGGATGGTCGCTATCAGCTGACGTCGCCCGAGAAAGACGGAAGGAATGCAGATGGCGAGATGTTCCACCCCGCGATGGAAAAAGGCATCCGTCGCCGCCGTCCCGGAAATTCGGGATCTGTCGAGCAGCACGCGAAGCGCCGACGGTATTCCGGCCTTTTCACGGCCCGTAAGCGTGCCGCCGTCTATGTCGTAAGCGAAAACCCGGAATCCGTCGGTCGATTTCGCGCGAGCGGCAAACCGTTGTTTCAGGTAATAATCGACCGCCGCGCGCCGATCCTTCACGATGTTGACGAACGCGGCCGGATGGGAAGGATCGCGGATCACGTCCCAGAACCACAGGCCGCGGCAGATGGCAAAATCGAGATTGAGAACGGTTCCCGGCTGGTCCATCGCCGAAGAGAGTCCGAGGGCCGGGTTTTCGAAGGCCATCCGGGTAAACAGGTCGACCTGGCGAACGGTTCCGGACACGTCGGGCGGCATCAGCTCGGGCGCATGGCGTTCCAGGCCGATCTGTGCCATAACTCTGAATATATTTTCTACCCGTGCGAGCATCTCGGGTCTGTCGGTGGAAACGACGAGTTCGCCGCGCCTGTCACGGAACTCGATCTTGATCATCGCGTGTTTCTTCTTGAGAGCGGCGATGCGAGCCTGTCGAACCGCCGGATCGGGACTTCGAAGGCCGCGGTCGTCCCGGATGCGCCGGAACACCTCGCGAAGGCGCTTCCGATCGGCCTCGTAGCCGGCGTCAATCGATTCCAGGAGGGACTTCCCCTGGTGAAGCGCCCGTTCCGTCAGCACCTTTTCCCGTTCGGAAACGGCCTCGACGGCGAGGCCGGCCAGACCGACAAGCGGCAGGAACGTCGAGAAAAGGAAGAGGAGGATCAGTTTGACACGGACGGAAACCCAGATATCGGCGCCCCTGACGAGCCATCGATACCAGAAGATCAGCGCACCGGCAGCAAGAAGAAGGGAAATCACATTCACGGCAAGACGCAGGCGCGCGGCGGACACGGCGGGATTCGGCCGGCACGCCAGCAGTTCCGTTTCGCCAAGCTTATCCGGCACCCAGACGAGGCCGTCGGATTCGAGCCAGGGGTCTTTGTAGAGGCGGAAACGATCCGCGGCCCGGGTCACGGCTTCGCCGGGACAGTCGACGCCGGATTGGCGCCACGGTTCTCCCGGCCTGGCCGCCAGAAGGGTCGTTCCCGGCCGAAGATGCAACCGCTTCAGCTTTCGGAGAAGCTCTTCGCCGGACGGAACCTGCCACACGGCGCATATCAGGCCGCCTTCATTCTCAAACCGTTTCCAGAAGAGCAAGCTGTCGGACTGGCCGGATTTGACGATGACCCCCCGCCCCCCCGCAGTATGGAGGAGGCCGGTGGTAAAATCAGAGCCGAACAGCAGATCGAGCGTGGCTTCTTCGGGTCTCGTGCGCTCTGGCGCGCCATCGGGACCCGGACACAGCTCCCGCCAGATGACCCGCATGGCGGGGGGCGCCTCGGGGCGGCGCCAGGTCATGGTCGCCAGCACGGCAGAGTCGTCGAACCGAAAGAGATCGACGGGACCACCCCATCGGCCGATACGGTTTCGGGCCAGATCGAGGTTTCTCGAGGCCACGTCGTCACGTCCCAGGGATTCGAAGCATCGCGAATAGAAATTTTTCGGGTCGACCCTGCTGCGAAGTCCGGCCAGTTCGTCGCGAAGGGCCGCGACCGTCGCAACCAGCTCCGCGGCCTCGGACGCATCGATCGCGTGATGAAGCAGGAGCGCGCCGCCGAGGATGGGTATTATACCAAACAATACATAAAACGACGCCACCCGCAACAGAAGTTTCATCTTTTCAAGCATGACGTCGCAGCACGATCAGGGTCAGATCGTCCTCCAGCTTCGGATCCTGGTGATGATGCATGAATGCCGAGACGAGGCCTTCGCGGATCGCCTTCGCCGATTCGGCGCGGGTCGTGCGGGCGGTCGCATAGAGACGGTCGTATCCGAACACAGTCCCGGCCTCGTCCATTCCCTCGACAAGCCCATCGGTATACAGCACGAGGGCGTCTCCCGGCGCAAGCGTGATCTCTGCCCCCTTCAGACGGAGTTTTTTATCGTTGACGCCCAGCGGAAAACCGACCGTGGGAATCTCCTCAACGTCTCCCGAACTCTTTCGTCTGAACGGATACGGATGGCCGGCGTTCACGACCAGGATGCGTCCCGTTCCCGGATCAAGGGTGCCGATCACACAGGTCATCATTTTCCGGCGTTTCATCAGACGGAAAATCAGCCGGTTGAGACCGTTCATCAGCTCCTTCGGATCGGTTCCCGACTCCGCGAATTTCGTCACAGCCGTTTTGACCATGACCATGAGCAGGGCCGAGCCGGCCCCATGCCCGGTTACATCCCCGAGAAGGAAGAGCAGCGTCCCTTTCGGGAGAGGTATGAGATCACAGTAATCCCCTCCGAGATCGGAGGCGGTGAGATTGAAGATATCGAAATCCCAGCCGGGGACCTGGGGCAGAATTTCCGGAATCAGCGCTTCCTGCACGCTTCGGGCCATGCTCATCTGCCTGAGTTTTTCCGCCATGGTGTTGAAGAGGCTCGTCAGATCTCCGAGTTCATCCTTGCTCGAAGAGGAAAGCGTCACGTCGAAAGTTCGGTCTCGAAGTGCCGCGAGTCCTCTGGACAGTTCGCCCACCGGAACGAGGAGTGTGTCCGAAAGAACGCCGCCTGTCAGGAACGCGATCACCAGGATGAACCCCATGGAGAGGAAGAGAATCTCGCGGCCGGCGGCTATTTCCCTGTCGACCGCGCTTTCGGGATAGAGTGCCACGAGTGTGAATCCCGGAAGTCGTTCTCCGGGAACGGCGATCGCGCCATATCCCACTGCCCCGATCTTCACGTTGCCGGTCCAGGACTGCCGCGTCAGGGTGGCACGGACGGCGATCTGCCGCATCGCCTCTAGGGCTTCGATACCGGAAGGGAGCCAGGATTCGCGCGATGTCTCGAAGGCCATGAGGCGCCACGCGGTCCCGTTCCGGCCCTCACGGCGTTTGAGGCGTTTTTCGAGATAGCGGCGGGCGGCTTCCTCCGCCGGCTGGGCAATGCAGACATAGGCGAATGGCCAGGCGGGATCGCGATAGACATCCCAGTACCACATCAGGCTCCTGTTCGCGAACCTGAAGAAATGGACCGTATCGGGATGGGAAATGATGAACGGGAAACCCATTTCGGGCGTATCGAAAATCATTTTCGCCATGGGATCCAGGGGCCGATTCTCCAGGCGCAGTCTGCCCGGCGGGAGAACCCCCTCCATACATACGCGCGCGAAGGCGTCAAAAACGTTTTCCATCCCTTCGAGGAAGCCGGGAATACGCTCGTGTATACATACACTACCATATATATCACGAAGTTCGACGCTTCCGATCTGCCGCGCCGCGATGCGTTCAGTAACGGATGCCAGGATCGAATCACGCCGGGTTTTCCATCTGGCATCATCGCGGATCTCCCTGAATTCCGAGAGATATTTCGCCGACTCACCATCAAACTCACGATCGATCGCCAGCAGGAGTTCCCGGCCGGCATTTCCGAACTCCTTCTCCAGGGTGTCCCTGCGGTCACGCAGCATCCGGAAGCCCAGGAATCCCAGGCCGGCGATCGGCAGCGCGGAGGCGAGGACGAAGACAAAAGCGAGCTTCATCCGCAATGCGGCGCGGTTCATCACTCTTCGCACGAGGAAAAGAGCCAGGATTCCGACCAGAAAGCCCAGGGAGAGAATTCCGCGGCGGGCTCTTTCGAGATCACTCGTCGACACCGGAGTCGAAGCGAGTATTTCGGCATCTCCCGTTTCGACCCTCATCCAGAGACGTCCTTCGACGAAGATCGGCGGGGTGCCTTTTTCAGCGAGCATCGCACGGATCTCCGTCGGCAGGCGGCGGATGCGCTGACCGGAGATCTGCATCCAGCCAGGTTTTGTCAGCCGGACAAACAACTGCAGTCTCTTCTTTCCACCATCGCCACCCTTCCTCGCGCCTGCTGCAAGCTCTCTGAGCAAGGATGTCTGATCGGGACCGTTCCAGATCACCAGAAGACAGCCGGACCTGTCGCCAGGCACATCGGGGCACCTTCTTTTCCAGAAGATGTATCCCTCCTTCCGGTGAACCCGGAAGGTGCGCACAAGACCTTCGCTCTGCCGAAGGTCGGGAACCCGGAAGTCCGTTCCGAAGACCGCGGAGAAGGTTTTCCGAAGTTTTCGTTCCTCTTCGGGTTCATTCCTGGCGGGGAGAGACGTCAGCAACG
>JAKJFL010000731.1:0-1941 GCA_022704935.1 Candidatus Rifleibacteriota bacterium | reverse complement strand
CCCGCCTGGTCGACGGCCGACACCCGGTAATAGTATTTCATACCGGTTTTTACAGATGTGTCCGTATACCGTTCCTGCCCTTTTGCGATCAGCGTGTCGGAAATCAGGGCATAGCCGCTCGAGGGAAGCTCCGAACGGTAGATACGGTACCCTTTCAGGTCATTCTCCGTGTTCGGCGCCCAGAAGACGACAACCTGGTTCGGGGTGCCGTCGACCGCGATCGATGTCGCAGAGGGCGGAGCAGGCACGGTCGAGTCTTCCAGCGGCGCCAGCGTCGAGAAGGTGCCGCTCGTCGATGTCTCGGACTCGCGACCCTGTCGCGAGGCAATGATTCTGAAGAAATACTGCTGATTGGGCTTGAGGCCTGTGATCGTCACGCTGTGCGTCGTCGCATACTGGCCGGAGGGTTCATTGATGTAGCTTCCGAAGCTGTCGGTGGTGCCGTATTCGACGAGGCCGTTCGTGTAATCGGTCGTCTTCCAGGTGATCACCGCGTGCGTGGAGGAGAAGTCGGCGACCGTGATGTCCTGGTAATCGAAAGAGGAGGTTTCCATGGTGACGTTCGAGATCACCGAAACGGCATTGGAATAGATGGCGGCCCTGAACGTCTTCGGCCGATAGCCGGACTTCGTCGCCACGAACTCCTGCTCGCCGAAGCCGATGCCGGCGATGTGAAACACGCCGTCGGTGCCGCTCCGTCCCCATCGGGTCGGGTCATACGTCCAGCTCACGAGCACGTCTTTCAGGACCGCGCCGCTTTTCGAATACACGGTTCCCTGAAGCTCGCCTTCGCGGGGCGTGACGCTGTTGTCCGCCTCGCATCCGATGAGCGCCACGAGAGCGCCGAGGCAGACAAGAACGGCTGCCAGGGCGTTGGTGCGTATGAATGAGCGCATCGAGTCTTCTCCGGCGTTATTTCAGTCGGGCCATCGCTTCCTGGACGAACCGCGAAATCTGGCTGTTCTTCGGCGCATGCTGGCCGGCGCGCTGGTAGCAAGCCTTCGCTTCGGGCATCAGGCGCTTCTCCTCGTAGGCCTGGCCCAGATTGAAGCAGGCATACGGATCTTCCGGAGCCAGGTTGACGGCCTTCACCAGGACCTCGATGGCCGAGTCGGTGTCGTGATTGTCCATCAGCACCATGCCGAGGTTGTACAGCGCGTAGGTGTCTTCCGGATTGATTTCCACCGAGCGCCGGAATGCGTTGATGGCGTCGTGCAGCTGCCCCTGCTCATACAGCGACAGCGCGAGATGGGAATACGAATACCCGTCGTCGGAATCGAGCTCGATCGCCTTCGAAAACGCCTTGATCGCGAGCGGAAGGCGGCCCGAGTTCTTGTAAATCACGCCGAGGCTGTACTGCGAGAAGGCATCGTCGGGGTTCAGCGTGATCGACTTTTTGAACGACTCTTCGGCCTGCTCGAAACTGCCCAGCGCCCGATAGACGGTTCCGAGCAGATAATGGGCGAAGAACTGGCGCTCGTCGAGCCGAATGGCCATCATCAGACAGCTGAGGGCATTTTCGAGCTGGTTCAGGTTCTTGTAGACGGCGCCCAGGTTCACCAGGCCGGCGACATGGTCTTCCTTCACGGAGAGCAGGTCCTCGAAGGTGTCGCGGGCCAGCTCGAGCATTCCGTTGTTCTTGTAGATCAGCCCGAGAACGAACCGGCACTCGACGTCGTCGGGCTTCAGCCGGATCGTCTTCTTGATCGCGGCGACGGCCTCGTCGAGCATACCCTGGTTCAGATAGGCTTTCCCCAGGTGCATGAACGCCTCCTGGAACTCGGGATCGATCTCGATCGTGCGGTTCCAGGCCTTCAGCGCCTCGTCGGAATGGCCCGTGCTCTTGTAGGCGATGCCGAGCTGGAGATGCGCGTGCGAGAAGTCGGGGTCGAGCGCGACCGCCTTTTCCCATTCGCGGATCGCCTCGTCGAGCATGCCCTT
>JAKJFL010000087.1:0-9411 GCA_022704935.1 Candidatus Rifleibacteriota bacterium | reverse complement strand
TCGATGAGAGGCGGATCGTGCGTGGGCGGGGCCGTCGAAACGACGTCCAGGTCGTATGCGTCGGGGTATTCCTGCGCCGCCAGGGGCGATGCCTGGAGGTGGAGGGCGAGAAGTCCGGAGAGCAGAATGACGCTGAGTGTGCGGTTCTTCATGGAAGGCCGTTCCTTTCCGCATGGTCACCGGCGCGCCGCCGTCAGGACACGGAACGCGTCGATCGATAGGTATCCGGATCAGGTATCGGCACGACGTTGCTGAATGTTGAGAGGGTTTCTTGCCGGAGGAAGCCGGGAGCCGCGTTTGACTGGATGTGAGGCGTATGCTAGAGTACACCGGTTCGAATAGCCTTCTGACAAAGGACGGCCCACGTGAAAAAAACGTTCGTCATCGATACCAACGTCATTCTCCACAGCCATCAGGCATTGTTTTCCTTCAAGGACAACGATCTCGTCATTCCGCTCGGTGTCATTGAGGAACTCGACAGATTCAAGGGCTTCAACGATGAGCGGGGCCGCGAGGCCCGGTCGGCATCGCGTGAGCTCGATGCCCTGCGCCAGAAGGGGCGGCTGTACGAGGGCATTCCGCTTCCCTCGGGCGGCAGCATCCAGGTCCTGCTCGACAGCGAAATGGAGATCCCCTACGGCTTCGACAAGGGCAAGGTCGACAACCGCATTCTCGCCTGCGCCCTGTTCCTGAAAAAGCAGGACAGGAACGTCATATTCGTCAGCAAGGACATCAACGCCCGCATCAAGGCCGACGCGCTCGGTGTCATCACCGAGGATTTCAAAACCAACAAAGTCAATATCGATGAACTGTACTCCGGTTGGCGCGAGCTGATTCTGCCGGCGAAGGACATCGAGCGATTCCTCGCGGAAAAGTCGCTCGAATACTCCGATACCGAGCTGTATCTCAACGAATTCGTCCTGCTGAAGGCCGCCGAGAACGAAAACAAGACGGCGCTCGGCAAATTCTGCGGCCAGACGAAGAAGATCATCCCGCTCTATCACCAGAGTGCCCGCCCCTGGGGCGTCGAGCCGGCGAACCTCCAGCAGAAGTTCGCGACCGAGCTGCTGCTGTGCAACGAGATCGGTCTCGTGACCCTCGTCGGCCGCGCCGGAACCGGAAAAACCCTTCTGGCGCTCGCATGCGGGCTTCAGAAGACGATCGACGAACATGTCTATCGCAAGCTGCTCGTCAGCCGGCCGATCATGCCGCTCGGCAAGGATATCGGCTTTCTGCCCGGCTCGAAGGACGAGAAGCTGAGCCACTGGATGCAGCCGATTTTCGACAACCTCGAGTTCGTGATGGACAAGCTGTACAACAACTCCGACGACGTCGACAAGAAGATCAAGTTCCTGATCGAGTCGCAGAAGGTGCAGATCGAGGCCATCACCTACATTCGCGGCCGCAGCATCCCGAAACAGTATCTGATCGTCGACGAGGCGCAGAACCTGACGCCGCACGAGGTCAAAACGATCATCAGCCGCGCCGGCGACGGCACGAAGGTCGTTCTCACCGGCGACCCCTACCAGATCGACAACCCCTACCTCGACAGTTCCTCGAACGGCCTGAACTTCGTCATCGAGAGATTCAAGAACAGCGCTCTCTTCGGCCACATCATCCTCAACAAGTCTGAACGGTCGTCGCTGTCGGCGCTCGCATCGGAACTGTTATGACCGCTGCGGAAGCGGCCGCTCGGCGATCCGGCCGGCGGCCCCGCCCCTCTCGCGCGCACCGCGCTCCGTGGCGGCGCAGGGCGCTCACGTTCATCGAGATCATGATCGCCCTGGTCATCCTGGCGGTCGCCCTCCTGCCGGTCTTCAACATGATCCACAAGGGCACGGAGGATACCGATCTCACCGCGTCGCAGGCCTTCGCGATCACCAAGGCCTCCGATGTGCTGAACGCCGCGCTTGATAATATACCATTCGAAATACTTCGCATGGGGAACCCGGGATATCTGAGCATCTCGAACCTTCCCGCTTCCGAGTATTCCAGATACGATGCGAACTGGCTCGAAGGAATCGCGAAGATGCTGTTCCCGGGCTCGACGGCCGAGGGCGCCCGCGGCTATCCGTGCCGGGGTATCGTCACCGATCCGCGCGGCATCGGCTATCTCGTGACGCTGTATGTCGAAGACCTCGCCGCACCGCCGGCCTCCGCCGACACGAAGCCGGAGCGCAAGCAGATCGGAGCGGGTTTTCCCGTTTCCGCCCCGACCGACTTCTCGTCCGTGAACGAGCTGACCTTCTCGTTTCTGCAGAACCCGGGCAGGCTGTCCGATCCGAAATGGTTCCAGAAATACAATCCGTTCACCACGACCGCCATGGCGCCTCGATGGGAGACGGAGCTGACGCCCGACAAGAACGGCGTCGCCCAGCCCACGGACAACATCTACAAGGATGAAGGATACGATGCCGGCGACGATTCTCCCCGGTTCCTCAATCCCACGGCGGCCCGATATACGCAGCGGATGTCGAGCGAGAAGGTGAACTATACCGATGACGATACATTCGCATTCTGCACGATGAAGCGTCTGATCGTCGAAGTGCAGTGGAACATGGATAAGCGGTTGTACAAGAACCCCGATTCGGACGGCCCGGAGATCCAGCGGGTCCACCTGATCACGATGAAGGGAGACATCAACCGGTGACCACGAAACGCCGCGGCATGGCCATTGTCATCGCGCTGTTCTTCGCGTTCTGCCTGATGATCCTCGTTGCCTCGATGTTCTTCCAGCACCGCAACGTGGCCGGCCACAACCGGCTCAATCTCCAGAACCAGCAGGCCTTCTTCGCGGCCCGCGCGGCCATTCAGCATATCCTGCTCAAGGCGAAACTCTTTCCGACCGAGTTCTACGACGCCGTCGAGTTCAGCCAGGGCAAAAATCCTCTCTGCGACTTTTCGGAAATCCCCGGAACGGACGCCCAGGGCAGACAGGTGTTCAAGCCGCTGCAGGGCTTCTCAGGGGTGTATTACCGCGTCCTGCCGAACGAGGAGCGCGACAAGAACGAACGGCCGAAATTCTTCTACATGCAGCTGGAGGGCCGCGACGACACATACATGCGCATGGGCAGCTTTTACAATCCCGACTACCGGTATCTGGCGCCGGGCATGGCGCAGGGTGACATGCGCCTCCGCTATGTCCAGCCCGTGAAGCCCGACTCGAGCTGGAAAGCCGGGAAATATCTCGATTACTATGTCCGGGACTGCACCAACATGCTCAAGGACGGAAAGCATATTCAGCCGGCGCTCGAGACGAACATCAGCCCGACGATCAACAACGCGAAGAGCTGGGGTCTCGGAAAAGGATCGGATGGATTTCCCTACACGATGTGTTATCGTGTCACCAAGGTGAATATCCATGCCATGAAGGAACTGCGCCGCTACAACGAGGAAGCGATCGAGATCGAAGTCGAGGGAAGCATCGTCGACTTCAAGGGCGCGCGTTTCACCCAGGTCCAGAAGAAAATCCAGAAAATCACACGGTCCGGAAAATGACGAACATGCCTTGCGGTACGAGAACCGTTTCTCGCCGGGAACCGGCGTGTCGCGGCTTCACCCTGCTCGAGCTCATGATCGCCGTCGCGATCCTGGCAATCTTCCTCTTTTTTTCCTACAAGATCTTCATCGGCGGCTCGAAAACCGCGGGAAGAGCCCAATGGACGAACTTGGCCGTCGACGAGCTGCGCATCGCAACGGGATTTCTCAGCAAGGAGATCAAGAGCACTTCGTATCCGACGACCCTGCTCCAGGATGGCATCAGCGATCCGTCCGACAATCCCGACGCCGCGGTCGCGCGGAAATACTTTCTCAAGATCCTCGCGAATCACCAGGAAATCGCCGCGCCTGCCGCCGGAGCGAAGAAGAAAGTCATGACGTGGGTTTCCTGCCAGCCGGAAAAGCCACCCGCGGCAGGTGTCATCAAAGAGTTCACCCTGTGGTTCGAGGGCCAGTCGAATACGCTGACCAGCGTCGGAGATCTCTACGTCGAGACTGTCAGCAAGACGTTCACGACGGCAGCTCCCCAGTATGCGAAATCAGGCCAGCTCAATCTCGTGGATGACGGCCAGCCTGGCAGGCAGACGCTCGTCCGCGACGTGGCCTGGATCAAATTCGAGGCTCCCGGTCCGCTGCCTTCGGGGGCGACGGAGTTCCAGCCGCTGAAAATCTCGATCCACTGCGTGTATCCCAAAGATCCCAAGGCGTTCAAGGACAATTCGACGATGGCGACGCCCAACGTCGGCCTCGAGACGCTTCCGTAGAAAGTTGCAGAATCGGTTGACGATATATGGCAAAGCAATGGCATCAGCTTGAAAAACTCGATCACAAATCGCTGAAGAAGCTGCAGCAGGATCGCGAAAAGCAGGCCCTGCAGCAGAAACAGGAAGCCGACAGAAAGCGGGTATACATCATCGCTGCTTCTGTCGTCATCGCCGTCGTGTGCGGCATCGTGTTCCTGTCGATCCTGCGGAATCGCGCGGCGGAAAAGGCATACAAGGAAGAACGGGACAAAATGTACGCCGTTTCCGTGGCGGAGGCGAAGGGGCCAGTCATGGGCCGCTCGATCGGAGACTGGGAAAAAATCGCTCCGAACTTCATCTTCAATGATGAGTACACGTTCAAAGCCGACAAGAGTGGTCAGTTGTCGGTCAAGCTTCAGCTCGACAACGTCGTGAAGCTGGCCTCGATGTCCGAGATGACCGTCATGAAGACGACGCTGCACGAGAAGGAAAACCGTGTCGTCAAGGAGGCGGTCAAGCTGAGCCGGGGCGAGCTCACGGCGGCGATCTCCCTCGACGGCCGCGATCTGCTCGAGATCGAGTGCGGCGGCATCGTCGCGAAAGGCGCTTCCGGACTCTTCAAGGTGTTGTACAACCAGACGAAGGGGACGGGCGAGGTCGTTGTAAAGAACGGTCTCGTCGAGGTCTACAGCAAAAAGAGCGCGAGCCGTCGCGTCAAGGTATCCGGATTCTACAAGATCGTGTTCGATGCCAATCAGTTGGGAAACCCCACCCAGGCGAGTGTCATT
Source organism: Candidatus Rifleibacteriota bacterium (assembly GCA_022704935.1). Classification (GTDB taxonomy): domain Bacteria; phylum Muiribacteriota; class Ozemobacteria; order Ozemobacterales; family Ozemobacteraceae; genus MWAR01. The sequence goes on along the minus strand of JAKJFL010000087.1, from coordinate 4,382 downwards.
CAGTACGACTGGCGGTGATGCGCTTCCATGATCCGCATCGTAAAGGCCCGCGTCCATAACCTGAAGGATCTCACCCTCGGCATTCCGCGCAATGCGCTGACCGTCATCACCGGGGTTTCCGGCTCGGGAAAGAGCTCGCTCGCGTTCGACACCATCCATGCCGAGGGACAACGCCGGTACATGGAGTCGCTCTCCTCCTATGCCCGCCAGTTCCTCCAGCAGATGGAAAAACCCGACGTGGAGAGCATCGACGGGCTGTCGCCAACGATCGCGATCCAGCAGAAGACGACCTCGCGGAATCCGCGCTCGACGGTCGGCACCGTCACGGAGTTGTACGATTATTTCAGGCTCCTCTTCGCTGCCGTTGGCGAGCCTCACTGCCCCGAGTGCGGCGCGAAAGTCACCAGTTCGACCCCCGCCCAGATCGTCGACGTCCTGCTCGAATACCCGGCGGGAACCCGATTGACACTTCTTGCGCCGGTCGTGCGGGGCCGCAAGGGGGAATACCAGAAGGTTTTCGAGGAACTGCGCCGCGAGGGATTTTCGCGGATGCGCGTCGACGGCGAACTCCGCCTTCTCGAGGACGAGCTGCCGCGTCTCGATGCAAAACGCGCGCATACGATAGAAATAGCTATAGATAGGGTGTCCCTCTCCGGCGGACGGGAGGAGACTTCCCGGCTGAATGACGCCGTCGAGCTGGCGTTCAAGATGGCCGACGGCCAGCTCGTCGTAGTCCTCGAGAAGCCGGGCGACGCGAAGGTGCAGGAAATCCTGTTCAGCGAGCGGCTTCGGTGCGGGAGATGCGAGGTCAGCCTGCCCGAGATCAAGCCCCGGCTCTTCTCTTTCAACGCACCCTACGGGGCCTGCACGCATTGTTCGGGGCTGGGCAATCAGCTCGTCGTCGATCCCGAACTGTTCATCCCCGACAAGAGCGTGTCGCTGGCCGACGGCGCCCTCAAGGCGATGGGCACGGGCGAGGAGACGATCCTCGGCCACTGGCTCAACAGCCTGGCGACGCATTATGGCTTTTCGCTGCACACCCCGGTCGAGAAGCTTCCGAAAAAGGTCATGGATATCCTGTTCCATGGGTCGGGAACGGATGAAATCGAGGTCTTCTACGAGGGGCGCCGCATGTCGGCGACGTTCAAAAAGCCCTTCGAAGGGATCCTTCCCATGTTCGAACGGCGGTACCGCGAAACACCGTCGGAAGAGGCCCGCGCCTGGTATGAACGGTTCATGCGCGAACTTCCATGCCCCGGTTGCGCCGGGAAGCGACTTTCGCCGGCCGCCCTGGCGGTGACCGTCGAGAACCTCAGCATTCACGGGCTGACCCAGCTTTCGGTCGGGAGCCTGGTGCGGTTTTTCGAAAACCTGGTTCTGACCGAGCGACAGGCGTTCATCTGCAAAAAAATTCTCGAGGAGATCCGCAGCCGGCTGAGATTTCTGAACGATGTCGGCCTCGACTACCTGACGCTTGCCCGCCCGGCCCACACCCTGTCGGGAGGCGAGGCGCAGCGCATACGCCTGGCGACGCAGATCGGATCGGCGCTCGTCGGCATCACCTACGTGCTCGACGAGCCGAGCATCGGCCTGCATCCCCGCGACAACCGGCGCCTGATCGATACGCTCAAGAGCCTGCGCAGCCTGGGAAATACCGTCCTGGTCGTCGAACACGATCACGAGATCATGCTCGAGGCCGATCACCTGATCGATCTGGGCCCCGGAGCCGGGACCGAGGGCGGACGGCTTGTCGCGGAAGGAACCCCGGCCGAGGTCGCTGCGGACCGGGAGAGCCTCACGGGCCGTTTCCTGGCCGGCATCGAACGGATTTCGCCGCCGGATGCGCGTCGCAGGGGGAACGGAAAATCGCTGACGCTCAGAGGCGCACGACATAATAATCTGAAAGATATAGATGTCGCTTTCCCGCTCGGAAAGCTGATCGCGATCACCGGCGTCTCCGGATCGGGCAAGTCCAGCCTTGTGACGGACACCCTGTATCCTCTTCTGTCGAACCGGCTCCTCAAAACGCATCTCGATGTCGGGGGATACGTGGGGCTCGACGGGCTCGAACATATTAATAAAGTCGTTAATATAGATCAGGACCCCATCGGCCGCACGCCGAGGTCGAATCCCTGCACCTATACCGGCCTCTTTTCTCCCATCCGGACCCTGTTTTCGCAGACCGTCGAGGCCCGTTCTCGGGGCTATACGCCGGGCCGGTTCAGCTTCAACGTGAAGGGCGGTCGGTGCGAGGTCTGCGAAGGCTCAGGGCAGATCCAGATCGAGATGCACTTCCTGCCCGACGTCTTCGTCACCTGCGAAGCCTGCAAGGGGCTGAGATTCAACGACGAGACGCTGAAGGTCCACTTCAAGGGAAAAAACATCGCCGACGTGCTCGCGATGACCGTGAACGATGCTCTCGCCTTTTTCGAAGCCCACTACGTCCTCAGGCGCAAACTCGAGACGCTTCGCGACGTGGGGCTCGGCTATATCACCCTCGGACAGGCCAGCACCACCCTGTCCGGTGGTGAAGCCCAGCGCATCAAGCTTGCGACCGAATTGTCGCGCATGGCGACGGGCCAGACGTTCTACATTCTCGACGAACCGACGACGGGCCTGCATTTCCAGGACGTGAGATGCCTGCTCGGCGTGCTCAACCGGCTCGTCGACAAGGGCAACACCGTGGTCGTCGTCGAACACAACCTCGACGTCGTGAAAACGGCCGACTGGGTCATCGACCTCGGCCCCGAAGGCGGCGATGCAGGCGGCCGCATCATCGCCGCCGGCACCCCCGACGAACTCGCTGCGAATCCGGCATCCATGACCGGCAGATTCCTGGCCGAGATTCTGGGACCGGCTTCCGCCTCCAAGCCCAAAGCGGAAAAACGCGGCCGCGGGAGCAGAGCCATTGCCCGCTGACCGCCCGTCGGCCGGTGTTTCCGCTGATGAAGTCCCGGCGAGACCTTCATCGCCCCTGACACGGCGACCGGATCTGATCATTCTTTCAGCCTTCATCGCAGCCGTCGCGGTGGGCGCCTGGATGGACCTCTTTCAGTGGGATACCGAGGCCTACTTCTGGGCGGGGCGGGCCTGGATGAACGGCGCCGATCCCTACGATCCGATGCTCCTGACGAAGATGACGGGAAAGCTGCCACTGCCGTTCGTCTACCCGCCGACGGTTCTGCCGTTCCTCGGCATCCTGTCGCTGCTGCCTCTTCCGCTTTTCCACCTGATTTTTCTCGCGGCGAAGGTCGGTGCGCTGATCCTGCTGATCCGATGCTGGAGGAGGATCGCCGGGGAACATGCCGGGAGCCTCGTCTGGTTCGCGATGCTGGGGTTTCACGGGGCCCTCTTTTCCGACCTGGGGGCGGGCAATATCGCCGTTTTCGAGGTCCTCCTGGCCTGGCTGGCTCTGGAAGCCTGGATAGAGGGGCGGACGGAGCGGTTCGCCGCCCTGATCGTTCTTGCCGGCCAGCCTAAGCTGGCGCCGTTCGCGTTCTTGGCCATGCTGACCTGGCGTTCGCCACGCCACCGGCGAATCCTCGCGGGTTCCATCGCCGGCCTGGCTGTCATGATGGGAGTCCTGATCGCGATTTCGCCCGATGCCTGGAGCAGATTTCTTTCCGTGGCCGCGGCGATCGACGAGAGAGGCCGGAATAATCCGTGCCAGATGGCCCTATGGCGCGATCTGATGGGAATCGCGACCGGCAGTATCGCTTCCGGAAAAGCGCTGGTTCCCTACCTGCTGGTCAGCCTCGCCGTCGGCCTGGCGACCTGGACGGTCGGATACCGCTCGTCGGGGCGGGGGACGGAGGATCGCCGGCGGGCGGTGTTCCTCGCGGTTCTCGCGTATGCTTTGATTGTCCCGCGGTTCAAGGACTATTCCTATCTGCTCCTGACGCCGGCGGCCGTCGAGGTGTTCGGGACGATGCCGGCTTATAAGATAGTTAAGTATATATTTCTTGTATCTGGCCTAATGCCGTTCATGCCGTTCTCGGAACATCTGCCGCTTGTGTTCGCCTATCTTCCGCTTGCCTGGACGGCGTGGTTCTGGTGGCTGCTGATCAGGCGCGAGGCGGCAGCGGACCGATCGGCGGTGGTGTGATATCCTGATCGGTGCCCGGCATGCCGGAGCGAGACAGGCAGGGAGAGACGATATGGGCCGCAAGAACGGTGTGACCTACGCGTGCCAGACGTGCGGACAGAGTTACAGCAAGTGGCAGGGCCAGTGCAGCGGCTGCGAGGAGTGGAACACCATCGTCGCCGAGGCCGCGGGCCCGGCCGGTCGGCCGACGATGCACGATTTCAAGTCGGGCGCGGCGAACCTCGCGCTGTGTCAGTCCCTCGACGACGTGAAGGCGGAACGGGCCGCCCGCTTCGCG
>JAKJFL010000730.1:0-1944 GCA_022704935.1 Candidatus Rifleibacteriota bacterium | reverse complement strand
GATTTGTCGGTCGTGCCGCTGATCAAGGAGCTGTCGCATCTTCCGATCATGGTCGACCCTTCCCACGCCACCGGCAAGAGAAGCCTTGTCCCGCCGCTCGCCAAGGCGGCACTTGTCGCGGGAGCCCATGGCCTCCTGATCGAGGTGCACCCGGAACCGGAAAAGGCCCTGTCGGACGGGCCGCAGTCTCTGACTTTCGAGGGATTTGAGGCGCTGATGAGCGACGCGAAGAAGTTGAACGCCTTTCTCGGATTCTAGGGCTTCCGCGTCAACGGCGGCGGCCTTCTTTTCCTGAAGCATCTGCCAGCAATTCTCTGACCCGTTCGATGACGGCCGCCATCGTCGGGCTTGCCTGCGTATGGACAACGCAATCGCGATGGAATCGGCCCGCTATGGAATCATCCGTGCAACCTTCCGAGCACCCATGCCATACGCCGGCCAAGCGACTTCGCGAGCTTGACGCCCTCGGCGTCCTTTTCCACCTCGCCCTTTTCGCGACCGACACCGAGCGCCCGGCCGACGATGACGATCTGCATGGCCAGGAAGAAATGGTCCATCGTGTCCAGCGTGTGAACCCCGCCTGACCGGCGTACGGCCGCCACGGAAGCGCCCACCTTCTTCGCGAGCATCCTGCCGTTGTTCCTGGCCACATAGCCGACACGGTCAATCAAGGCCTTCATCTCCGGCGTCACACCCTGAAAATAGACGGGCGACCCCAGGATGATCCCGTCGGCGCCGAGCATTATTTCGATGCATTCGTTGGCCGCATCATTCTCGATGACGCAGCGCCGATTCCTGCTCTCAAAGCATTTGTCACAGCCGATGCAGCCGTGGATGACCTTGTCGGAGAGCTGCACCAGTTCCGTTTCGATGCCCTCTTCCTCGAGCTCATGAAAAACATGCCCGATCATGATGGCGGTATTGCCGTCCTTCCTGGGGCTGCCGTTGAATGCGACGACCTTCATTTCGCAATCCTCCCTGTCCAAAACTGTTCAAGTTCTTCATACCACAATTCAAGAACAACGTGATTCGTGCGCGGTCAATACCTTCTTCCACTTGCCGGCAAGGGTCTACCGGACAAGCGAGGCGGACAAGCCCATAGAAATACTTACATGAAGCCCAGGACCCGCGGCAGCCAGATCGCCAACTCGGGAAAAACGACGAGCAGGATCAGGCCGGCAAACATGGAAAGCAGCAGCCAGGCGTCCCAACGGATGGTGGATTCGATGGAGCAGTTGGCGAGGCGGCAGCTCACCATGAGGTTGACCGCCATGGGCGGAGTGAACTGCCCGAGGGCGATGTTATAGGTCATGAGAACGCCGAACCAGACCAGGTCCCAGGAGAAGCTCTCCGCGACCGGGACGAAGAGGGGAAGGAAGATCAGGAAGATGGAGATGCCATCCAGGAACATACCGACGACAACAAGAAACAGCATCAGGATGATCATGACGCCCATCTCGCCGCCGCCGAAGGAAACGATCGCCCTGGCGATCGGATCCACGATGCCCATCGTGCTCGCCGCCCAGGCAAAGACGCTGGCGAGGCCCACGACGATGAGGATCACGGCGGAGGTCTCCGCGGATTCCACGAGCAATTCCCAGAGATCCCGCAGGCTGAGGCTCCGGTAGACCACGAAGCCGACGAACAGGCCGTAGAATACGGCCATCGCTGCCGCTTCGGTGGGGGTGAACCAGCCCGTGCGCATGCCGCCCAGGATGAGCACGGGGGCCATCAGCGCCCAGAAGGCCTCCTTGAAGGATTGCCAGACTTCGGGTTTCGGCTCCTTGCTCTGGGCGCTCCCGAAATCGTGGTACAGGCTCAGGAGAAGCGCGGGGACAACCAGCGCGACGCAGGCGATGACGCCCGGAACGATGCCGGCGACGAAGAGCGCCGGCACGGTGGCCGACGGCACCAGTACGCTGTAGATGATGAAGGCGACCGAGG
>JAKJFL010000086.1:0-9447 GCA_022704935.1 Candidatus Rifleibacteriota bacterium | reverse complement strand
GCAAGCGCACCACCGACGCCCTTCATGAGGCGGTCGCAGAAATCGTCTGAACGGTTGTCGGGAACCGACACGACGTGGAGGAGCCATTTCGGATCGGCTCCGACGGCAAGAAGGTCGCTGATGGTCGCGATGACGAGGTTCCAGCCGAGCGTCTCGGGATCGTCTGAGGGGAAACCGTCTTCCTCGGCGCTGAACTCGTCGATGGTGATCGCCAGCTTGCGGTCGCCCATCGTGACGATCTCGGCATCGCTTTCGAACAGGCTGTTGAGTTGGTCCCTGTGCCGTGGGAATACCTTTGCCAGGCTTTTGATTCTCTCGAATTCGTCCATATAAGCCTTTCTTTCGTTCATGCCGGCGCGATCAGCGGCAGGCTTTTCTGAAGCACCCGTATAGTCGCGGGAAGGAATCCCCGCGGATCACCGTCATACTCGATTTCGCCGGCATCGCCCCATTCGAGGATTTCGACCCGGCGTGCGAACATCGGCTTGAACAGCCGGGGCAGGGTGCCGAAATAGGCTCTCGGGACCAGCGAGCACATCCTGAACTTGGAAATTCCCGCCAGCGGGACCACGTATATGAGGCCGTCGTCGGGTTCTATCGGCAGATCTAGTTTGATGCCGGATGCGACGAGGCGACCCTTGCCGACGAAGAGATTATACATGTTCGAATATATATATTCGACGCCGTCCAGACGGACGCGCATGGCCGGCGGACGGAACCGGGCGATCGATGTGATGAGCGAGATCAGCGTCCCGCCGAGATCGCCGAAGCGCTTTCGAAAACCTGTGTTCGCACCGCGCGCGACGGCGGCGCCCAGACCGAAGTTCGCACAGCAGGAAAACAGGCGGAGATGCGCCGGCCCGCCCTGTTCGAGGGAATGGGAGATCCGGCAGACGTCGATCATGCGAGGCCTGCCCGAAACGAGCAGGTCCATGGCCGCCTCGAGATCGAGGGGAATGCCGTGGTTTTGACAGAAATCCGGACTCGTGCCGGTGTACAGCACACCGAACGAAGCGCCGGCATTTTCAGATCCCGGTTCGAACAGGCCGTTGAGGACGTCGTTGATGGTTCCGTCCCCACCGACGGCGACGATCGTTCCGAACCCTCTCGCGACAGCACGACGGGCAAGGTCTGATGTGTCGCCGTTCCTTTCGGTCAAAGCGAAGTCAAAATCGACCCCACGACGTTTCAGACCGTCGAATATGGCGGGCCATATATATCGTGACCGGAACGAACGCGACGACGGATTCATCACGAGAAAGATCCGTGAGGTTCCATTCGATCGCATGATCAAATGCCGTTTTCTAGCGATACAGGCCCATTCGCTCATACAAGCGGGTGGGCTTGCCCTTGTTCCAGGTCGGAACGAGTTTCTCGGTCAGGTGGCGGGGCAGGGGAGTCGTCTTCAAGCCGTTTTCCAGAAGCGTCCGATGGATCGAACCGGCCTCGGTGGCGCAGAGCCATGCGGTTCCGGGCTGGCGGAAAAAGCTCCGCATACGGGCGAAGATCGTCTTGAAATCCTCTTGCTGAACGTTGCCGAACGAGACGTTCAGGAACTCGCACGGCTGGACTTCGCCGTTGGCGTTCAGGTAGAACCGGTCGATACCGCCTGCGGTGCAGCCGAAATGGTTCGGCGACTCCTCGTAAACCTGCACCGACGCCGACGTCGCATCGGCGAACTCGTTCGGCGCGTTGTGAAGCAGGTGGAACTTCCGCAGCCGCCGGATCGCCTCGCGTGCCTTGATCATCTCGTCCTGCTTTCCAAGCCATGCTCCGGCGGATTTTCCGTGAATGACCTGGACGAACGAACAGCGCCATTCCCGGGCGATCCGCATGATGCGGTCGAGGCCGCCATTCTCGACGAGTTCCGCGGTGGGGCAGCTGTTGAGCGCGACCGTGATGCCGGCCTCGTTGAACATGCGCACCGCCTCGCGGGCGTTGTCGAACGAGCCGGGAATGCCCGTGAACCGGTCGCACTCGGCCGGGTCGGGGGTATGGAGAGATATCATCACGCCGTAAACCCCCGCTTCCTTCAGCCGGCGGGCCTTCTCGGGGGTGAGGAGATGGCCGGTCGTATTGACCCAGATCTCCCGTTTCCCGTCGAACGCCGACAGCAGGTCGAGAAGCCGGTCGAACTGAAGAAGGGGTTCACCGCCCTCGATGTCGAACATCGTCACGCCGATCTCCTCCATGCCCCTCACGGCCTTTTTCATGAGGTCCATGTCGAGGTCCGCACCCGTATCGTTCCGTTGGTAGCAGTGAGGACACTTGTAGCCGCACACCTTCGTCATCGAAAAGACGACGGTTGCGGGCCCCGGATCGGAGCGAATGAACTTTCCGATCGTCTCCCAGAATCCGGTCGTTGGATATGCAGGAATATAGAGTTCGAGCTTGTATGTGTCGCCGATACGCACGACCTTGTTCGAAACGACGACCTTCAACAACAATATCAGACGATACATAAGACGTACGAAATCACCTGCGGCGAGTTTTCCCTTCAGCACCTCGAGGGCATACCGGCAGAAGACGTGGATCATCAGGCGGATATAGAACATCCCTTTCGGGAATCCGGTCAGGAACCGGGGCTGTGACATGACGACCTCCTCACGAAAGATACCCGTTCATGCGCCACCAGCGAACCGTTTTGCGGATCGCCCGCGGCAGGGGAGTGAAACCGTCGAAACCGAACGTCTCACGGATGCGTTGCGTCGCCGTCACGTTGCTCGCTCCGAACATATACAGTCTCGCACGGGTGAGCAGCGGTGGAGAGACGGCTCCGAAACACGTCCAGAGAATTTCAAGCAGCATGGCCAGAGGATACAGCAATGCCGGCGGGAACGTCAGCGGTTTGCGACGGCCCATCGCACGACAGAAGAGACCCCAATATTCATCCATCATCGGGGCGTCTGGGGGCCCGGCGTTGTAGACGTGAACGCCTTTCCGTTGCCGGTCGGCCACGGATAGAACCATTCGGGCCAGGTCTTCTACATAGACAACGTGGAACCGGTTCGTCTTCGAGCCGGGAAGGGCCGGCAGGCCGTCCTGTACTGAACGGCAGTATTCATACGGCCCGGCATGGAACTCGCGCGGACCGAACACCCAGACCGGCCGCAGAACCGTGAGATCGATGCCGCGAAGGGCCGCCTTCTGACGCAGCATCTGCTCGGCGATGGTCTTGGTGAGTCGGTAATGGTTCATCCCCGATGGAAGGAGCGATTCGAACGGGTAAGGACAGATCGGGTTGTACGGCTCGTTTTCATCCTTGGCCCTGGGGCAATTTTCCTCGCCCATGACGGCGATGCTGCTGAGAAAGATCATGCGGGTTTCGGCATCGATCGATTCGATCAGGTTCATGGCCGCTTCGACATTCGCTTCGAAAAACGTGGAATACCCGCCCCAGTCCGTCGCCTTCGCGGCAGCATGCACTATCAGATCGAAACCGTTGACTGCCGACGCCGTGAACGCCCGGTCCCGCAGATCCCCTTCGATGATCTTCACGTCATACCGGTCGAGGTACTTTCTCGACGACGACGCCCGCACGATGGCGAAAACGCGATGGCCGGCCCGGCAGAACGCCCTGACGAGGTGACTTCCGATGAAACCGGCGGCGCCGGTGATGAGCACATTCATTGCCTATTCTCCTCTTCGACAGCCGCCAACTCCTCGTGATGCGCATGCACTTTCCTGCCGTGACGCTTTTGATTCCACGGCAGGCGGATGGTGATCAGCACCGGCACGAGAAGCATGTTGGCGGCGAAGCAGAGGGCCATCGTCACGACCGTGTAGACGCCGAGCTGGTAGATTGGCTTGATGGTGCTGAAGGACAGCGTCAGGAATGAGAGCGCGATCATCGACGCGGCCAGGAACATCGAAACGCCCGCCGAATAGATGACCGTCCTGGTGCTTTTCACCACATGACGAATTTTATGATATGCATTGATATATCTCACGACGAAATGAATGGTGTCATCGATTCCGATGCCCAGCGCCACGGCGGCGACCATCGTGGTTCCCATGTTCAGCGACTCGCCCAGCAAGCTCATGAGGCCATATACGCCAAAGATGGGCAACAGGTTGGCCAGAAATGCGATGATCGTGAGCCTGATGGAGCGAATGATGAAGAACGCGGAGGAAAACAGGACGATGATTTCCCAGAACGTCCCCTCGAACTGGGAAACGGCCATATCGTCTGCGGAATTCACGCAGCGGAGATACGTTCCTCCGACCTTGTATGTCGCTTCGGATGGGCATTCACGCTCGAGAAACTCGAGAATTCCCTTGTGAATCGCGACGAAGCTGGCGGAGTTGATGTGGCTCGTCCGGACGAAGACCAGCGTCTTGTTCACGGCATCATTGACGTAATAGCCGTTCAGGGCGGGATTCGCATCGTGGACGACCATGCCGATCTGGGCGACCGTCTTCCGGTCTTCATACCAGCGGGGCTCAGGCTTGTCGGCAAACGCCCCATACCCTTCGTTCAGCAGATCGAGCCAGGTGATCACCTTGTCTACGCCCTTCATTTTCTCGACCGATGCCTTGAACGTCTCGAGAAAGCCGAGAATCCGGGCGGAGCCCGCGCCGTCGGTCTCGGGCACCGAGAGCTCGACGACGATCGGGTATTGCCCGCCGACGGTCCGGTTCACGAAATCGACGGCCCGGGTCATGGGCGATGATTTCATATAGTACTGATAATAGTCTGTCTGGACTTCCATCCAAGCGATCAGCAACCCCGAAAACAGGAACACGACGCCGACGGCCAGAATGAGCGGTCGGAAGCGTGCCGTCGCGAATCTCAACAGGAATTTGAACCGGCGGGCGAAGCGGGGATGTGGGCGGTGCCTGATCAGTTTGAGAAGCGGATACGTCACGAAGAGGGCGGTCCAGCCGGCGAAGAAGGTGCCGAGAGCCGCGTAGAGGCCGAAATCCTGGAGCGTCGGAATAGAATTCAGGCAGAGCGAGAGGAAGCCGATTATCGAGGTCAGTGCCGAGAAGAACGCCCCGACGAACATCTCCTGCGCCTCTTCCGGGACCTGGATTTTTCCCTCGTGCTTCGCCACGAGAAAATGCAGGGAGTAGGCGAGCGCCAGCCCCATCGTGATCGCTGGAACGGGAGTCGTCGAGATCGACAGGTTGCGACCGAGCAGATGGAGGGTGACGAAGAGCAGGCCGTTCGAGACGAGCGCCGATGCAAGGCCCACGACCGCCATCCGGACATTGCGAAAAATCGCGAGCAGCGCGAAGAACAGCAACAGCAAAGAGAGGATGGAAAACACCTCGACGTCGATCTGCATCGTGCGACCGGTGATTTCCATGAATGAATGCATGCCGGTGAGATGGAAGATGCCGCCTTTCGGGCAGGAGGCCTGACGTTCGCGCATGAGGCCGCGGATCTCGCGGATGATCGCTTCCTTCCGGAGCGGTTCCACATCGGGTTCGAAGATGATGTTGAATGCCGCCGTGCAGCCGTCGGGGGAGATGATGTTGTTGACGAAGAGCCGGTTGCCGAGGGCATCCTGCCTAAGTTGCGCCAGGCCGTCTGGGGTTTCCGGCAGCGTGTCGAGAAGCGGGGCGGATTCGATGACCGACTGACCGTTTTCTTTCCTGTTCCGGAAGAACGGGGTGCTGGAAAGGGAAAAACAGTTTCGGATTCCATCGATGGCCGCGATTGTTCCAGTAATTTCCCGGATCAGGGCGAGGTTTTCGCGGTCGAACAGATTGGGGTGGTGATACACGAGAATCGTGATTTCGTCGAGATCTCCGAATGTTTCCTTGATGGAACGGTCGATTATTTCCTGCGGTGTGTTCTCCTCGAGCAGGGTCGCGAGCGTGTTGTTGATCTTCAGGTGGAAGATAGAGGGGCCCACGAACAGGAACGTCGCCGCCAGGGCCAGCCAGACGATGGGAAAGAACCTGTCGGCGGCCTTCCGGCAGATGGTCGCGAGATGTTCTATGAGAGACATGCCCCGTAGTCTCCCAGATAACATCGCATCGGGTATGGACTGTCGGACATGACGGTGCAGAGGTTGCAGTTCACGCACCTCGACGTGTAGTCGCGGTTTCGGCGGAGCTTCGCCACGATGTCGGGCTCGCAGACGAAGGGCCGGCACATCGTGATGCCGTCGAGTCGGTATTCCCCGAGAACGCGGGCGATCTGTGCCCCCGACCGGACGCCGCCCGTCAGCAGGATCGGCGTTCGCGAGACGGATTTCAGGGCAACGGCATTTTCGAGATTATAGAGATCGGAATATGAAAAGAACCGCTTCTTGTACCAGGGATAGACGAACCGCTTGAAGGCGCGACAGAAAAGGGAGCCGAAACGGGTGAAGAGGCGATTGTGGCGTAGGACGACATCGGCGGGGTGGCCGCCCCGGATGATGTTGAAGGCGATCTCCATCGTGCCGTAGCTGACTTCGATGGCGTCGACCTCCCACCGGTCGATGCGACGGACGTAGGACTTCATCAGGTCGATGGTGATGCCGGGCGAGCGGTCTTCGGAGCCGCTCAGCTTCAGAAAAATGGGAATCCCGCTTCGCTCGCGGATTCCCGCGATGATTTCCTCGAGAAACAGCAGATGGTCGGCGCCGTACCGGTCTTTCCGGCGATTGGTGTGGGGGGAGAGAAACTGGTGAATGAGGTATCCGTGAGCGGCGTGGACCTGGATCCCGTCGAAGCCGGCCTGCTCGGCGCGCACGGCGGCACGCACGAATTCGGCGACTTTTTCCCGAACTTCAGCTTCGGTGAGCGTGCGGACGGGGGAAAGGAAATACCGGCACCTTACTGGGCCTGCACCCACGACCGGATGTCCGGTTGATGCGGAGCCGGTCTGGCGACCGGTATGAGCGATCTGAAGGATCACTTTCGTCGCGGGATTCGCCTTCCGGACACGGGCGAGCACACGGGCCCACGGCTCGATCTTGTCGTCGGCGTCGATAGCCGGCTGGTGCGCCTGCAGGGCCCGGCCCTGGCACGAGACGGCGGTGAAGCCGGTGATGATGGTACCGGCGTCTCCTCGGGCGAGGTCGGTGAACAGCTCGGCCTGGAGTTCGGTCGGGAAGCCGTCGGGGGTCGCCATGTTGTCATACGTCGCCGCGCGCACCATGCGGTGGGGCAGGGTGATGCGCTTCAGCCGGAGGGGTTCGAACATGTCGTCTCAGCCTTTCACGTCGTCCTGGAGGCCGAACAGGAACCCGATGAAGACGTATGTGATGCTGAACAGATACAGCGCCAGGATGCCGTTGAAGATCGAGATGAGCGCCACCTGGCCGCAGGCGCAGGCCCGAAAGTTCGTGGCGTTAGAGAAGAAGGCCTTCGGGCCGACCGGGTAGCGGTAGAACCTGACCGCCGTCCAGATCTGGAGGAAGACCGTCATGGTGCCGCAGTAGATGAAATACTCGGTATACGGAAACGGCATCCAGTCCATGGATCGGAAAAAGAAGAACGCGAACGTGGGCAGGAAGGCGCCGAGGATGCCGACTTTGCGGGCTGTGTCGAGACCGTATCGGACGATGAACGTCTTCTTGCCGGCGGCCCGGTCGCCTTTATAGTCCTTGAAATATGTGTAGTAGGTCATCAAACCGTTCATGAGGGCGACGAGAAACAGCGCGCAGAGACGGTTCGAGGTCACGAGCGGGGTCGGGGTCGGGCCGGAGGCGAGGAAACCGTAGAGCGTGCAGTTGGAGATCATCAGGCCGAAGATGACGTTTCCCCACAGCCCCCAAGCCTTGCTGTGATTGTACACGACATTCAGAACGAGTCCCGCGACGACGGGCACGATCGAAAACGGGTTGAGAACATATGAAATCACGATCGTGATGCCCATGAGAACGGCGGAAACCCGGAGTGCCCATTTCGGGTTCAGCTCGCCGGTGACCATCGGCCGGTTCGGCGCGTTGATCCTGTCTTCGTCGAGGCCGAGCCAGTCGTTCACCACCTGATTGATGCCCCAGCTCGCGAACAGCATGACGAGAATCAGACCTTCACGCCAGTAGTCGCTCTCGGACATCGCGGCCCCATGTGTGCGGGAACGAACGTCGTAGTAGAACGACACTCCCAGCCAGCCGGCGATGCCGGTGATGAATGCGTAATACAACCGCATCGTTTTAATATATGCAAATATAAATATTTTGACCTTCTCGAAATTCATGAGTGCCTCCCCGTCAGGGATTCCCGGAGGTCCGGCTTTGTCAGGAAAAGGGCCGCATTGTGACCGCCGAACCCGAACGAAACCGAGACGGCCGACTCGATCGGCATTTCGACGGTTTCTTTCACCAGGTTGAGATCCGGCATCGGCTCACCGAGAATATTGCCGTGGATTTTCCCCTCGTGAATGGAGAGGCCCCGATGGTGTGGCCGATGAATCCCTTGGTCGAGTTGATCAGCGGCTGATGCGCGGCATCTCCGAACAGGCGCCGAATCGCGGCGGCCTCGATCTGGTCGTTCATGGGCGTTCCGGTTCCGTGCGCGTTGAAATATGCAGGGCGACATCCGTCGAGCAGGTCTTCGAGAAGGGCATCGATGGACACCCCGGAGTCTTCCATCCGGACGATATTATGCGCATCGCTATTCATCGCATACCCGGCGATTTCCGCATAGACCCGTGCAACGCGGCGACGGGCATGTTCGAACTCTTCAAGCACGAGGACACAGCCGCCGCCTTCGCTGAACAAAAAGCCTGAGCGTTCTGTCGAGAAAGGCCTGGGAATTCCGTCGGGCGAGGTCGTGAGGGCACCAAGGGCATCGAACCCTCTCATCGTCGAACCGGATGGGTCCTCGAGACACTCGACACCGCCGGCGATGGCTGTATCGCAGTACCCGTCGGCGATTTTTCGATACGCCTCGCCGATCGCACAGGTTCCCGAGGCACAGGCGGCGTTGAGGGTCCAGGCGGGGCCTTTGATGCCGAACAAGATCGAGACCCAGGCGGCTGCTGCGTTCGTCATCATCATCGGGATGATCATCCGGTTGAACCGCGCCGCGGTGTGTTCACCGAGATGCGCCAGGTGGGACTGAAAGGCGGTTTTCAGGGTGCTGATGCCGACCCCGAGGATGACGGAAGCCCGTTCGACATTCTTCAGTCCGGCGTCACGCAGCGCAAGATGGGTGGCCGCGACGGCGATCTGGGATGTCTTTTCCATCACGTTCTCGTATTTCGTCTCGACCTCGTCTGGCAGCCGAAAATCCGGAAACGGCGTGTAATACCTGGATTTGAAACGGCACCTGGCCTCGTATGCGGCGGGGATCTCCTTCACGTTCGTTTCGCATGCGAGGAGGCGGTCGAAGAAGTCGCGTTTCCCGATGCCGATGGATGTGATCGGACCGATACCCGTCACGACGACGCGTCGTTTCATCGTCTTCATTCCTCAACCGGCGGCAGCGAAATACTGCCTGGCAATTCGTGGAATGGCTTCCAGGACGGTGCGGAGAGACTGCTCGCTCAGATGTGCTCCG
>JAKJFL010000729.1:0-1954 GCA_022704935.1 Candidatus Rifleibacteriota bacterium | reverse complement strand
GACAAGCCGATGGTCGACAACCGCGAAGATCTGGAAACCTTTGCCGGCTGGGTGCGCGACGGCCATGCCATCCTCTCGTCGAGCTGCATGCGCTACACGAAAGAGTTTCTGCCCTACCGCTTGTCGACCCGCGAGCTGGGCGAGCTGCGCTTCGTCAGCGTCACCACGCCGAAGACCTGGGAGCGGTACGGCATCCACGCCCTCGAGGGGATGTATCCGATCGTCGGCCCGGGCTTTGTCTCCGTCCGCAACAGCGGCACCGCCGACCGCAACATCGTCCATCTGAAACACCGCCGCGGCATCGATGTGGTCGTCGCCGCGATCGGCGACATGGCCGGCTCGTTCGGCTGCCTGCAGCTCTGCGGCACGGCAGGGAAGGTCCAGCTCGCCTCGGGCGACAGCTTCTTCGCCTTCAAGGCGCAATTGGCGGCCTTCATCGACTACCTGCGCACGGGCGTGCGTCCGTTCCCATTCGAGGAGACGATCGAGTTGATGCGGCTGGTCATCGGCGGGATCGAGAGCCGCGAACAGGGCGGGCGCGAAGTTCTGATTGCTTGACCGAACCCATGGCATCACTATCATCGTCACCATCACCTAGAGAAAGGACGCTTCATCATGGAAACGCTGCGTGATCGCTTCTGGCTCTGGGGCCATCCCGAGGGTCGCTACAACAACGAGTGGGGTAACAACAAGGCGTCGCGCATGACGCCGATGGAGGGCGCGCTCTACCTGGGGGTGCGCAACGTGTTCATGGTGCCCGTCGGCATCGACGTGAACCGGCGCCAGTACAACAAGTCGTTTTCCACGCTCAAGGGCGTCGGCTGGGAAATCTACGATGCCGGCAAGGACCCTTCGATCATCGAACCGCTTATCGAGGAGGCCAGGGCTTTTCCGAACATCGTCTGCGGCGTGTTCGACGATTTCATCCGCGACAGCCGGATCCCTGTCGAGAACCTGCACCGGGTAAACCGCAGACTGCACAACAATGGCGTGCGGAGCCTCGACATGTGGATGGTGCTCTACACCCACCAGTTCGGCCTCGATGCCGCGGCCGACGCGGCGTTTCAGTGCTACATCGACCCCTTCGACGGCATCATCATGTGGACCTGGAAGGAATCGGACGTACCGCTGATCAACGAAAAATTCGAGATTTTCAAGAGGATGACTGTCGGCAAGCGGCGCATGCTCGGCTGCTATCTCTACAACTTCGGCGAGAACCGGCAGGCGACCGGCGCGGCCGTCCGCTGGCAGCTCGACCGCTACCGCGAGATGATCCGCGCGGGCGAGGCCGAGGGGGTCGTGCTGCACACCAACACGATGGCCGACTTGGATTACGAGGCCTACGACGTGGCGGTCGACTGGATGCGGACGCACGGCGACGAACCGGTCTAGTTCAAAATCTCCTGCACATCGGACCAGGTCAGTTTCTGCATGACCGCGGCGTCGGTCGTGCCGACCGTGGCCTGGATCACCGCCTGTTTGCGCTGTTGCAGTTCCAGCACCTTCTCCTCGACCGTGTGCTCGGCGATCAGCTTGATGTTGCAGACCGTCCGCTTCTGGCCGATGCGGTGGGCGCGGTCGGTGGCCTGGTCCTCGACGGCGGGATTCCACCACGGATCGAAGTGGACGACCATGTCGGCCCCCGTCAGGTTCAAGCCCGTGCCGCCCGCCTTCAGGCTGATCAGGAAGACGGGTATCTGCTTCTGCAAATTGAACCGCTGGCACTCCGCGAGCCGTTCCTGCGTGCCGCCGTCGAGATAGCAGAACGGGATGCCCCGCTGCTCCAGATCGCGGCGCAGCAGCTTCAGCATGCCGACGAACTGACTGAAGACCAGCATGCGGTGGCCGCCGTCGATGGCCTCGTCGAGAATCTCGAAAAACTGGTCGAGCTTGGCCGAAGGGGCCTCGATCGGTGTGTTCCCCCGGATTTCGGCGGGCAGCAGTTCCAGATGGC
>JAKJFL010000728.1:0-1958 GCA_022704935.1 Candidatus Rifleibacteriota bacterium | reverse complement strand
GCGGCGCAGGTCGCGGCCCGCGAGTTCGAGGTAGATGTCGAGCCGGACATCCGGCAGGAGGGTCTCCGCACGTTCCGCCCATTCCACGACACAGACATCCTCGGAATCAAACAGCTCCGCGTACCCGAGGTCGGCCACTTCATCGGGCCCGCCCAGCCGGTACAGGTCGACATGCAGCAGGGCCGGATCTTGTCCGTATTGGTTCACCAGGGTGAACGTCGGGCTGTGCACATAGTCGGCCTCCGCGAAATGGCCGGCCATGCCCGAGACCAGGCAGGTCTTGCCGGTGGCGAGTTCGCCCCGGAGTGCGACCACGGCGCCTCGCGGGAGCATCGCCGCCAGGGCGGCTCCCAGCCGGCGCGTCGCTTCCGGCGACGCGGTCTCGATGATGCAGTCTCCTGTGGTCATGGTTTCGCCAGGGCCTCGCGATAGAGCCGCTCGTATTCGCGCGAGGAGCGTTCCCACGAGAAATCCTCCGCCATGCCGGCCTTCCGGAGCCGGCGGCGCCTCTCGGGATCCTGGTAAATCTCGAGGGCGCGCCGGACCGCATGCACGAAGTCTTCCACGGCAGGCTCGCGGAAAACGACTCCCGTCGCCTTGCCGTCGGTAAGGTTCCGGGCCGTGGCGTCCCGGACCGAATTGGCCAGGCCGCCGGTGTACCGGACGACCGGAATGGCGCCATAGGCCAGGCTGTACATCTGAGACAGGCCGCACGGTTCCGAGCGCGAGGGCATCAGGAAGAAGTCGCACCCCGCGTAAAACTGATGGGCCAGCGCTTCGTCGTAACGCAAGATGACCTTGAGGAGTTCCGGGCGCCGTTGCGAGGCCTCCGCCAGGCGGCGTTCCAGCTCGGAGTCCCCCGTGCCCAGCACGGCGAGCTGGAGCTCTTCCCGGAAAAGCGTCTCCAGCGAATCGATCAGGAGGTCGATGCCCTTTTCGTAGACCAGGCGCGATACGCAGCCGAACAACGGGACATTTTTGTCCGGCAGCCCCAGGTCGGTCTGGAGCGCGGATTTGCAGCGGCTCTTTCCCCTCAGGTTCTTGCGGGAGAAATGCGCCGGGATGAGCGGGTCCTCCGCGGGGTTCCACTCCGCGTAATCGATGCCGTTCAGGATGCCGCTGATATCCGCGGAGCGCGTACGCAGATAGCCGTCGAGCCCCCATCCGCCTTCCGGGGTCTGGATTTCTTCCGCGTACTGCGGGCTCACCGTGCTGATTCTGTTGGCGAAGGCGATGCCCGCTTTCATTACGTTCACGTCGCCATAGTATTCGAGGTAATCCGGCGTAAAGAGACGTTCCGGCAGCCCCGTCTGATAAAACTGAGCGCCGGGAAACCGGCCCTGGTAAATCAGGTTGTGGATCGTGAACACGGTCGGGATGCCGCGACAGGCCGGATTGACCCGCTGCGACACCTTCAGGAAGGCCGGCGCGAGCGCCGTGTGCCAATCGTTGCAGTGAATCACGTCGGGAAGCCAGCCGGTCTGGGCGACGCCTTCCAGGGCGCTCAGGGAGAAGAAGGCAAACCGCTCGAGGTTGTCCGAGTAGGGTCTGCCTCCTGCCTGGTACAACCCGCTTCGCGCAAAATACAGGCCTTGCTCGATGAGGTAGACCGGCACACGGGACCCCGGCAGTGTCGACAGGCGCACGGCGCCCGAGAGGTGGTTTCCCCCAAGGTACACCATGAACGTGCCCAGCCGTTTCCCGAGCAGGTTCTTCGGGATACTCGCGTAGCACGGCATGACCAGCCGGACATCGTGTCCCAGCGCCGTGAGGGCCTTGGGAAGAGAATTGGCGACATCGGCCAGGCCGCCCGTCTTCGCGAAGGGGGCGATTTCCGACGCCAGAAACAGGATCTTCAGCGGGTCCGCATGCCGTTGCGCGCTCATTTCGTACGCACCTCGAACAGCGGGGGCTCGAGATACTCATACACCCGCACGCCCGTGGCTCGTGTCCGGAGG
>JAKJFL010000727.1:0-1959 GCA_022704935.1 Candidatus Rifleibacteriota bacterium | reverse complement strand
TGTCTTCGCTGTCTGTGAAGGCGGAGCCGGCAAACTGAAGATCTCCGGCACCGGTCTCGGAACGCCGGTAACGCTCGATGTGCCGGCCGGCGGCAAGGAGTTCCTGGTTCCCGTCGTCGGAGGCGGAAGCGGCGAACTGCTCGCCGAGCTGACGAAGGCCGACGGAACCGTCGTCGACCGTCGCTCGGTCGCCATTCGCGATTCCGGCGAGTTCCCGGTGACGTTCACCGAGCTGATCGTCTCCGACGGATCGAAGATCGATGTGCCGCGCAACCGAGCGGTGAGCGTATTTGCAAACCCCGGCCAGTTGCTGCGCGGAATGACAGCAAATATAGTGACCACGATGAAATCCTGGTTCGGCCACAGCGAGGCACTGAGCGCCATGGCGGCCATCGACGCCATGCTGCTGCGGAGCTTCGCCGAGGGACTGCTGAATGACGACGGCCTGCGCTCGACAATAAAGGCAGATATAGAAAAAGCCGTCAAAGATCTCGACGAGACGTTCTTCGATACACGAACGAAGCTGATGCGGCCGTATCCCGGCCTCGAGGGCAACCCGATCTGGTCCGTGTGGGTGTTGAAGAACCTCCTCCAGGTGAGCAACACCCTGTCAGGAAACGCGGCACTGAAGGCCGAGTTCGCCGGCACCATCCGCGTTGCCGGCAGACTTTCCGAAGACCTGACGGCCGAACTCGGCCGCCGGAAAGTCTCGACGGAAGAGGTGGGCCTGTTCACGCCTGGAGCTGCTGGCGGCGATCTGGTCCCGGTCGTGGTCGATGGAAAGGTCATCTACCGCGCCGTCACGGATTCGGCGGTCGTGAACTGGTTCGTGAAGGAGATGATGCCCGCGCTCGATATCCCGAACAGTCCCGGCTTCAGGGAACTCGACGAACGTTTCATCCGGAACTACGACACCTACCGCTTCCTGCGCGCCTTCGAACGCACGGGTTCGCTCTACTACCTGCTGCTCAACGCGAAAGCGTTGTATCTGCAGAAGAATCCGTCGTTCGACCAGGTGTTTCGTACGATCGCACGCGGCATGATCCTGACCGGCGAGCCTGGCCTGATCCAGGGGCCCGCGATGCTGGGCGGCGTGTATGGCGCCCCGCAGACGGTCGTGAAGTTCCTCGATCTGCTCGTCACGATGGCGAAGGAGAAAGCCGGCAAACCCGCCGGTGACGTCGTGATCGAAGCGGTCGGCAAACCCGCCGAAACGCTGAAGCTCGGCGAAAAGCCGGTTCAGTTCACGACGGAAGCCGGTGAAATCAGCTTCACGGCGGCGAAGCACGCGATCGCGCTGATTGAAAACCGGCGCCCGATGCTGATGAGCGAGTATCTGACGAAAACCGGCTTTTTCAAGGTCAGCCAGGATGACGCTTCGATCGGTGTCGGCGAAGAACGCACGATCGTGGTCGAGCTCGACAAGACCCTCGATCCGGTCGACTACTACGCCGTCATCGCGCTTCCGTCGGTGGTCTCGCTGCGCCAGACCGAGGACATCCTCGCCGACTATCGCGGTCAGCTCCTGTATGGCCAGAAGTCCGGCGGCGGCGAACGGATCCAGTTCGTGACCGTGCCGTTCCGTGGCTTGCGCACGATGAAACTCGTCATCGAGGGCGCCCTTCCCGGCAAGAGTCACGGCTTCGTGATGGTCCGTCACCAGGCGAACCCGGCCGTCATCCAGACGGTCGAGATCCCGACGATCACGTGCAGGTGATGAACGACACCCGTCCCCGCAGGAATCCGGCACATCGGATCCCTGCGGGGATTCTCCTCATGCTCCTGTTGTTAAGCGGCGCATCGTTTGCGGGCGATGCTGATGAGGTGCCGCGGTTCCGGCTGTACGGCACCTGGGGAACCGCTGGACATGCTGACGGCCAGCTCATGCACCCGATGGCGATGGCCGTTTCCCCCGACGGGAAGCGGCTTGCCGTCTGCGATACCGACAACAACCGCGTC
>JAKJFL010000085.1:0-9516 GCA_022704935.1 Candidatus Rifleibacteriota bacterium | reverse complement strand
GGTGTGTCGGACTGGATGTAGCCGCGTTCCTGCGAGAGGAACTGGTGGATGCCGTGGCCGAGTTCGTGGGCGACGGTACTCACGTCGCGCAGCCGTTCGCTGTAATTCACGAGAATGTAGGGATGGACATCCGGCGTTCCCGGCGCGCTGAATGCCCCGCCGCGTTTTCCGGGCCGCAGTTCGGCGTCGATCCAGTGTTTCGAGAAGAACAGTCCGGCGATCGTGCCGGCCTGCGGTGAGAACGTGCCGTAGGTCGAGGTCACGAGCTCGCGGCAGTCTTCCCAGGAGCAGGAGGGCAGGTCGCGCGAGATTGGCGCGTAGCGGTCGTAATCATACAGCTTTTTCAGGCCCAGCAGACGGGCTTTCAGCCTGTAGTAGCGCGCCACCATGGCGGTGTTCTCGTCGCAGGTGCGCAGCAGGGTGTCGACGGTCTTCTGGTCGATCTCGTTCGACAGGTTGCGGCTGGCCATCGGGTGCGGGTAACTTCGCAGCCGGTCGATCGTCGCGTGGTCCTGCACGAGTGTGTTGAACATGAACGTCAGGGGCCGCAGGTTCGTCTCGAAGCCCTCCGTCAGCCCTTCGGCCGCGGCGCGCCTGGTTTCACGGTCGGGGTCGTAGAGCATCGCGAGGGCTTCCTGCTCGCTGAGATCACGGGCTTTTCCCTTGACCTTCACCGGGAACCGCATCGCGCCCAACGTTTCATCGAACAGGCGCACGAATGCCCGCGAGCCGGTGTTCTCGAGCTCCTCGATTATGCGCTCCTCCGGCTCCGACAGCACGTGTGGCCGATACCGGCGCGCCGCCTCGAGGAAATGCCGCCACGGGGTGACGGCATTGTGCGAGATCAGCGTCTTCGCGGCTTTCTCGTCGAGGGCGCACCACTCGAGCATGAAGAACAACAGGTGGGTGTGAACGCTCGTTGCGCGCTCCTGAACGCTCTGCATGAGGCGGCCGTATTCCGGACTCTGCGTATCGGCCGAGAACAGCAGGCTCGAGTAGATGGCCGGCCGGTCGCGCAGGACGAGGATCTCCTCGTATTCCTTGACGGCGGCGGCCAGGCCCGGCCCGCTCATGCCGCGCTTCAGCGCGCCCTTGTATTTCTTTTCGAACGCGATCGCCCGCTTTTCGGCCTTGGCCAGATCAGCTTCAAGGGCCGGGTCTTTCGGCGATTTATACAGATCTTTCAGGTTCCAGCAGACGCCGGAGGCGGAGTTGACGGTCCCATTCGAGCGTTGTTTCGCCACGTGAACTTCCTTTCTGTGCGTGCGAGGGTCGAGTCAGTTCCCGAGAAGAGGCTTGTCCGGATTCTTTTCGGAAACGCCATCCATCTGTATATCGGCATCGGTTGTTGCCGGTGCTTCAGGAGATTCTGCGGATTCCGCCTTCGGGGCGGCGGGAAGGGGCGGAGCCTCGGCCGGGATCACGGGCGCCGGTTTCGACGGGTCGAAGCCGTTCGCCATTCGGAGTGCGACGACGCGGCGCAGGTAGACGCTCTGCCGGGAAAGGGGAAGCGAGAAGTTCTTCGACGCGGCCTGGCAGACGAGTTCCATCTCGGCCAGCGCCTCACGCTTCTGCCCGCGCGTTTCCAGCACCAGGCTGCGGCCCATGCGCGCGTCGAACGATGCCGGGTCGAGCGACAGGGCGTGCTCGTAATCGGCCATTGCCCCGTCGGCATCTTTTTTCACGAGGCGGATATTGCCCCTGATGACATATCGCCGGGCGAGGGATACGGCTTTCGCGTTTCCCGACGGATCGACCAGCTTGAGGCCCTGATCCATGTCGGCCAGCGCCCGGTCATGCGATTTCGCGCGAAACAGCACTTCTCCCCGGGCCAGATACCCCCCGGCGTAGTCGGGCCGAAGCGCCACGAGCCTGTCCAGATCGGCCAGAGCGCGGTCGAGTTCGTTCTTGTCGCGATTCGCCGCGGCGCGGCACTCGTAGGCAGAGCCGAGCTTCTCGCCGGATAGGCCCCCGAAGTTGATCGCGCGGCTCGCGAATCTGATCGATTGGTTCAAATCTCCTTTTTTCAGGGCGCTCCAGGCCACATCGACATCAGCTTCGCCGTCGAAAACGCAGCCGTCTGCAAAGATGAGCGCAACGAAACCCGCGATGAAGAGAAGAGCGCGTGATAGTGCTTTGAAACGGGATATCATGACTCTTCTCCTTCCGGTTCGGCTTCATGTGAGGCTTTTTCGTCGGTACGAAGGGCGACGGCGAGAAGAATCCACATTACCAGCGTGTCGAGAGCGACGCTGAACAGCCACAGGAAGCCGGACATGCCGCCACCGTAGGCGCGAATGCTTCCCATCGCGGCGAATGTCTCCACGCCCGTTCCTGAAGCGATGCCGCCCAGATAGGCCAGAGGCTCGAACCATGGTTGTGCGAGACCGATACCAGCGATCTGGCCGGCCCAAAAAACGGCAAGCAGCGGCAGCGTCCAGCGCCAGACCGAGGCGTTCGATTCGGGGGAGTCGGCTGGATCCGGCCTGAAGCGATGGAACAGCCAGCCGATGATGCCGGCGCAGGCCGCTCCGTGAAAGATGACCAGAAATCCCAGCCAGTATCGGAGCCAGCCGGCGGCGATGCCGACGAGGACCGTCACAACGAAGGCCGTCAGGATATTCCGGAAGGTGGCCATTGGATCCTCCCTCTCCATATCTGCGAATTTTCCTCAGTGTAACAAAACGTTGCGACGTTCGGCATCTGTGTGCCGGAATTCGGTCAATTGCCAACGGCCCATCTTTGCATCATCGCTTTGCAAAAGGTTTTTCTGAGTGGCATGAAAAATGCTGTGTGATCGCTTCCTCAAAAATGTATTGAAAAATCTGGAGGTTCTTTCGTGAAATCACTGTTTCGGACCGTCTGCAGTTTCGTTCTGATCGCATCTTTGCTGTTCCAAGCCGCGCCCCAGGCGCTGGCCCAGTCGTGCGACGTTCATGTCGTCCTGAACTACGCCCATGCCGCGCTCGAGGAAGCCCGCTGCGCGATCGCGTGCAGTACCGGGTATATGTCGCTCCAGTCAGCGACGAGATCCCTCGACCAGGCGAGAAACATCGTCGGAAGCGATGCTTTTGCCGGGTGCTACCGCCGCCTCGCTTCCGATCTGCGTCGCGGTATCGACAAGGCCAAGGTCCAGATTCTCTGGAATGACCGGGGCGACGCTCTCGAAATCGTTCTCAGGCTGCTCCGGACCGTCGAACAGGCCCAGGCCAACCCCGCTGCCCACGCCCGGAACAACCGTTCGGCTGCCGGCGCGTTGATCGCCGCTCCCGTCGCCGCCGGCTTCGGCGCCCTGCTCTGGGGCTTGTTCCGCGGCTGGAACTGGGGCCAGGTTTCCACCGGCATCGGCACCCAGCTGAGCAACCGGTTCACCCTCAACAACCACGTGTTCACCCACTGATTTTCGCTTTCCCCGCCGAAAGGGCCCCCAGCACTCCCGCCCGGGTGCGCCGGGGCCCTTTCTTTTTTGCCGCGACACCCCGGATTCTCTTTTGACTTTCTCCCTGCATTCGCCCACAACGGGCACCGGGAGTGATATCATTGATACCAATATGACAAAAGCCGATTTCTCGCTCCCGTTCATGCGGAGCCTGTCGAAACACGAGAGGCTCTCGCCCCACCCTTCGACAGGCTCAGGGCAGGCTTCGACGAGCTCGGCACGCACGGGAGATTTCGCAGAACTCGATACATCCGCTGCGACACCAGGAGACCGTTCACAGACATGAACCTATATGAAATAGTATATAATATAAAGAAGACGGCCGGGCGGTGCGTTGCCCTGCTGGCTCTTGTTGCGATGATGACGGCGTTTCCGGCGTCGGCCGTCGAACCGGCGGCGCGAAACGTCGCATCCGAGACGGCATTCTGGGCCGCGCTCGAAAAGGACGTCGCCGCGACCCTGCTTCCCATAGCCCCGGACATCGACGCGCTCAGGCTCGTACTGACGGTCATCCAGGGGGAGCATACCGTCGGAAGCGGCACGATCAGCATGAAAAAAAACAGCCATGCGCTTCTGGAACTTTCTTCCCAGAACGCTCTTTTCCGGTATCTGGCCGTCGGGGCGACGGCGACCTGCCTCCTCGACCTCGGCGGCACGCAGACCCTGTTCGTCTCGGGTCCGGAGCGCCAGATTCCCATCCCCACCGTCAGGATCGACCGGTCGGCGGAAGGGGAGTTCGCGATGAACCTTGTCATGAACCTTGGCGTGCTCGTCGCGACGCGACCCATCGATATCGGCGTGCATCCCCTGACGCCGGCGCATATCGCAAAAAAGCTGCGCGAGACCCATCCCTGGTGTCTCGAAACCCCTTCCGAACTTCGGTTCTCGAAAGAGCAGACGGCTTCGCCGACCGTGATTCTCGGCCGGCGCGACGGGCTCATCACCGCGTTCGAGCTGATCTTTGCACAGGACGGCGCTCCGCCGGTCAGCGTGCGTGTCGATCCGATCGCGATCGGGGCCGCCGCGCAACATCCCGACGTGGCCGGCCTGTTCCCACCCGGAAGAATTCCGGAGCCCGGGGCCGATACCCTGCTCACCTTCATGCACGGCTTTTACAACGTGCTGTCGGGAATGATTCCGAGATAATTCCCCGACCCCCCAGTACCATGAGTATGATGGTGTAACCCCGCTGGGGAGTTCGAGCATTTCTGGAGAGGCATAGTATGAACATCGCGGCACGAATAGGCGCGCTGGTGCTGGCGGCGGTTCTTTCGGCGAATCTGGCCTGCGGCCAGTTCGCCTCATCGAAGCGGACGCCGAAAACCGCGAAACGGAGCGTGGAAGCCGCCGCCCAAGTCGAGCCTCCCCAGGATTCGTTCGAGTTCGTCTTTTATTACCAGCGCATCGACGAGGTGATTCCCGTGCAGCGCGGAACGCCGGCCGCGGCGGTCGAGGCCGTTCGCGAGCGTGCGTCGAACGTGAAGCGCGTTCCGGCTTCCGATTGGCGAAAGCGCCTGCTGAAGGCCGATCTGACGAGTGAAGGCCGACAGGAAGTCAGATCCGATGACGAAAGTTTCCGGTACAAGGTATTCGTCACGAAGGTGCGTGACGAGGCTCATCTGCTGCGGCTGATGGGCACGGCCACCGATACCTCCGTTCTCTCGGACGGCCAGCGGGCCCTTCTGGCGGCTTATCGCCACGCGAAGGAGCAGGCGCTGATCGAGCGGATGAAACAGGGGGCCCGGAAGCGGGTCGAAGTGGTCCTGACTGATACCAACGGCCACGACGGCAGAAACGTCGCTCGCGATTTCTGGCCGTACAGCAACGGCGACCTGCTCCAGATCAATTCCCTGAGATTCAATACCCCCGACGGCGAAGACGAAGCCCGCTCGACGATGGTGCATGAATGCGCGCACTCGATGGATCGCGCGCAAGCCGAACGTGATGCGCCCTATGGCCCGGACGGCACCCACTACATCAATGAGGTGATCAAGCCTCGGGCGGCCTTCATGGAGGGTTGGGCCGTTTTCCTGCAGATGTGTGATTCGCCCGAGCGAGCCTCGTGGTGGCCCAACGTCTGCCGGGATGTGAAGACCGAGCGCTCGAAGGGTGTCTACGACACCGCTTCTGCGACCGCCCTCGACGGAGTGACGCTGACCCGCGTCGAGGGAATCAACGGTCTTGTTCTGTTGAATATGTCAAAACTTCCGGGCGGCATGGAAAAACTACTGATCACGTTCCGCGCGACCAACAAAGTCGACCGCACGCTCGGGGATTTCCTGAAAGACTATGTCTCCAGGAACCCCGACCAGGCCTCGGATGTCGCGCGGATCTTCGATGACTGCACCCTCGGAAAACTTTCCGACGACGAGATGAAGCAGTTCCTCGGAAACGGCGATGCCGTGAAAGCGTTCCTGCTGGCCCGACAGGCCGCCGTCGAAGCCCGCGCCACGCCATCCGCCGCTCCGGGTGGAGCGTCCGTGGAAACAGCCAGGCCCGATGACGGAGCAACCGGCGAGGATGTCAATGTCGGCTCGAAGAATCAGCGAAACCCCTTCCTGGGCGGAACGATCGAACCGTAAGTGTTATGAACACAGAAAAAATAGACCTGGAGACCAGATTATGAAGCCTCTGTACAAATTTGTCGCATGTTCTCTTGTCGCGCTTGGAGCGCTGGGCTTGTCCACTGACTTTTTGTCCGCGTCCGAGTTCAGGTATCTCGTACCCGGAAACATCGTCATGACCCTCGAACCGGGACCTGAAGCGGTCGGGCCGAAGTCGCTGCCCCTGATCGCAACGGTTCGTGCGAAAATCGGCACGCCGAAAAATGTCGAAGTTTATTTCGAGTCGACCCCTGATATGAATGTGTATCCCGAGAAAGCGAGCCTTTCCGCGCTTGCCACAGAGCCCCTGAAGACCAGGGTGACGATCACGAAGACGGGAACCTTGCCGAAAGGCGTCGATAACGAGTCCTGGGTCCGCATGCGCGTGGTCTACGAGCCTGATTACGAAAGCCTGCTCCGGATGGTCGAAAACCCTTCCAGGTATCCCGACCCGAACGAACGTCAGCGACTGGTGGATCGGATCATGAAAAATTCGGAAAAACGTGCACGCCAGACCGATGCCGTCCGGTACTTCCCCGCCTTGCACGCCAGGGAAAACTGACATTCGCGAATGGCATCCGGGCCAGGGCTTCGGTTTCCACTGCAGCTGAATCACAGAGATACAATGACCGTTTCACCGCCGAGACGCCGAGGCGCAGAGGAAGAAGCTGAATACAAAAGATAGAATGAACATTTCCCTCGGTTATCTGGATCACGACAGGAAACGCATGCGCTCAGCCTGGGACGGAGGCGGATCCTCCGGACTCCGGTGTCTGCGAGTATAATTGGGGAAAACGAGCGCTTTTGGAGGGTACGTATGCGTTGTCTGCGAATCGGAATTACCGGTGCCGTGCTTGTGGTGGCCCTCCTTGCCGCCCCGTTGTCGGCCTGGGGGCCGATGACGCACCTGGCCGTGAATACCCGGGCCTGGTCCGCGGCTGCCCTCGATTCGCGGCTGCTGCGGGCCGTTCCGGACAGCATGAAAGCGGCGTTCATCGGCGGCGGTCCGGCTCCCGATATCAAGTTCAACGCCGGCGACGGATTTCCCCGCGAGTTTCACTTCGATCCGGAGACCATCCTGAGAATGGTCGATCTGGCGAAGAGCGATTCCCGCTACGGCCTCGAAGATGTCGCGATGGCCCTGGGCTGGGCCGGTCACCTGTTCGCCGAGGTCCCGTCGGCGCATACGAGCGAAGGATACCCTTCCACCAAGGTCACGGTTCCGCTTTCGAACGCGGCGTATATCAACCATCAGCTGTGTGAGCTCTGCACCGACATTCTCGTCTATCGCGACATGAAGGAATCGTTGCGCAAGGCGACGGTCAGCTTCCCGGTCCGCCTGCTCGAAGCCTCGATGAAGGCGGAGCACGAACGCGATCCGAAGATCGCCACGATGTCCGCAGAAAGCCTCAGAACGGCTGGAAACGCCTTCCTGCCGACCGTCATCGGTGTCCGGACCATTGCCGACTACCTTCTCGAGGAGCGCCCCGAATTGCTCGACGAGATGGATGCCTTCTATGGCGAACGCCAGGAACTGATCGACCGGAGCGTGACCGACGTCGCGGCCATGCTTCGCGAGCACGGGCTGTTGGAGACGGCCAAGACCTCGGTCGAGAGCGCCGACCGTACGTATCGCGTCCGGGTTCCCCTACAGGGAACGCTGAAAGATAAAGTAAAGACATTCGTGTATAATGCGCTGTATAAATCTCTTCGCACCGGCACGGCGAACGATATTTTTACGTTCGTGGCCTGCCATGCGATCGACGGCGTCATCTCGAACGGCCTCAAGGACGAACTGATGGAGGTCGCGGGCAAGGCCGTCGGCGGGAGCATCGCCAATGACAAACGGCACCAGCAGATCGTCGTCAGATTCGTCAGCGGGCTCCTCACCCGGCACGATCTCACCTTCCCTGAAATTATAGCGTATGCCATAGAGGGCATCGAGACCGATCCGGCGTTCGTCGCGAAACGGCAGAGACAGTTCGCGGCTCTCGGGCTCGCGACGGACGGCCGCAGGAAATACGGCGCAGCCGACGTCTCGGCCGCGATCGCCGAGGTGAAGCGCATCGAGGATGTCCGGCGTGAGTGGCCTTGGTTCTGGCCGTTCCGTCCGTCTCTCGAAAAGCTTGCCGATGCGCGCTCCAGGGCTTCACGACTGATGGCCTGCATGATCCTCGACGATGCCGTCGCCGCGCCGATCCTGAAAAACCGTGCCGAGGCGCTCCTGAAGGCTGACCGCGCGCTTCGGGCGGCGATGTGGAACTCCCGCTCGACAAGCTGGTTTACCCCGATCAAAAAATGGAAGGCCCGGCAGGAGTTCGAAAAAGCCGAGGCCGCCCTGGCCCCACAGGAGCTGTTCTTCGCCCAGTTGATCGCGGTTCAGCGGGAAATCGGTACGGGAGCGGACCGTGCGGCGAAGCTCGAAAAGCTCTGGAACCAGGCCGACATCAGGCGCCGCGAGATCAAAACCTGCCTCGCCAACGCCCGTGCCGCCCTCGCGAAACTCCCGATCACGCGCCTTGCCGATCGCGAGAAAACGAAAGACGAGATACGGAACCTCGAAAACGACGAGCGGGCTGCCGACGAGTATGTCGCCGCCCTCGAGATGCTTCGCAAAACGAGCCCCGCACCGACTTCCGGCACCGCTTCCGATACGGCGACCGTATCCTCGGTCGCTCTTTCCGTGAGCGGGGCGTCAGCGGTCACGATGCCGGAGAAATACGCTGGGCGAACCGACCTGGAGCTTCGCCGTCTGCGCGAGGCCGCCTACAAAAAATACACGGCGTTGACCCTGTCCCGCCAGACGGACGACCCCGAAGCGATCGCGGCCCTGCAGGAACTCCGCGAGATCGACCAGGCCCGCCGTGCTCTCGAAGCCATGTCGGGAGCGAAGTGACCGCCGTCAGGCTCCGGGGCGATTTCCACGCTTCTGATCAGGCATCCCTGGCGAGAAGCCCCATGCGCTGAGGGTCTGGCCTGTTTTTCCGGAACGCCTCGAACTCCCGCTTGATCTCGAGGAGCATCGATTCCGACGAGCCGGTTCCGCCGACGTCGAAGACCTTTCCGTTCGGAGCGCTCGCTTTCAGATAGTAACTCTTCGAGCCCTTGCTGCCCCGCTGGATGTCGATCCAGAGTTTCAGGTCCCCGAAAGGGGCCAGCCGAGTGCGGGAGAGCGAAAAGAGCCCCCGCGAATACTCGTACAAAAAACCATCACGCTTGTCGGCCACGTAGAAATACTCGACGCTGCGTCCCACGTGGACGAGCATGCAGAAGCCAAGGAAGAGAGCCGCTTTCATCTGGTCGACCCTGAACTGGTGGTCGCCGCCGAACGCGTTGACGGCGACGATACTGCCCACGGCATACAGCGCGAACAGGAGCAGCGCGATTCCCTCGGGGCCACCGGTCATGTCGAAAATGTAGCAGACCGACGGCATCCGCTCGATCTGCTCCCGAAGCGAGCGTCTCCAGGGGATG
>JAKJFL010000726.1:0-1975 GCA_022704935.1 Candidatus Rifleibacteriota bacterium | reverse complement strand
CGTTTCCCCGGCGATCCGCTTCAGGAAAGTCTCGTCGATGTTCGTTCCGAGCGCGACGCAGATGACGCGGATGTTGTTCTTCCGGGCGTGCTCGATGACCTCGTCAGCCTCGTGCGTCGAGAAGCCGGGCTTGCCCTGGGGGCTCTCGTCGCGGCCGTCGGTCAGCAGAACGATGGTCTTGCGGTCGTCGATCTGGGCGGCCGAACGAAGCTGTTCGCAGGCCTGATACAGGGCGTCGAACAGCGCCGTGCCGCCCCAGGGACGCATCTTGCCGATGCCGGCCAGGAGTTGCTCCTGCTCGCGGATGAAGCCGGTCACGAGGTCGACGTCGCTGGCGAACGTGATCAGGGAAACCCGGGCTGGGCCGCTCATGCCCTTCACGAACGCCGCCGCCGACTCCTTCACCGTGCCGACGACCGGTTCCATGCTCGACGAGCGGTCGAGCAGGAGGGCGACATACGGCTCTTTCCGCACGAGCTCCACCGTGAAGGTCGAAATCAGGCTCTGGCGCTCGCTCAGTTTGAACGCATCGAACGACAGTTCCGTCGCATCTGGCGTGTAGACCCGCATCATGACACGAATTTTGGGAAAATCGAGTGACATGACGCTTTCGATGAGCGATGAAAAACCTGCGTCAGCGGCTGAAACTGGAATGGGTCCCCAGAATAGGATCATGCAGACGGAGCAAATCAGCCGCAAAACGGCTCCTGTGGATGAACGGTTCATGTCGATACCCTCCGGATTCCTTGCGCCAGTGTAACACGCTCGTAAAGGGGAGGGACAGTCCGTCGGGGTCTGAACCTGTCGCGGAGTGTGATATAGTGACTTTCACGCAGAGTTAAGCTGGCCAGGAGAATTCCATGGAGAGGACATTCCGGACGAATCAGGAGTTGCTCGACGAAATTTCTCTCCTGAAGCGAAGAATTCAGGAACTGGAAGAAGCGGAAGCAACGCGCAGGCAGGAGGAGAAAAGGCTGCGCGAAAGCGAGGCCAGGTGTCGGATCCTCCTGGAGAACATCCCCCAGAAGATTTTCATGAAAGATCTGGATTTTCGGTATGTTCTGATCAACGAGAAGCTTGCCGTCGACCTGGGAATGAGACCGGATGAAATGGTCGGGAAGACCGACGAAGATGTGTTTTCGCCCGAGCTCGCCGCGAAATATCGGGAGGATGATATCCGGATCATCGAGTCCGGCCAAACCGAGGAGCTGGAAGAAAAATACCTCCTGCGCGGGAAGGAAACCTGGGTGCGCACCGTCAAAAGCCCGGTTCTGGACGGCGGCCGCGTATTGGGCGTGATCGGCATTTTCTGGGATATCACCGAACGCAAATTGGCGGAAGAGGCGGTGCGAAGGAGCGAAGAGCGGTATCGCAATCTCCTGGTGAGCCTCGAAGCCGGGGTCATCGTTCATGCGCCGGACATTTCCATTCTCATGATCAACCGGCGGGCACAGGAACTGTTGGGGGTGAACAGCGACCAGGTGAAACGAGTGGCGCCTGATGATCCGCCATGGAAACTGGTGAATGAAGAGAGGAAGCCGATACCGATCGAAGACTACCCTGTGCATCAGATCCTGCAAACGAGGGAGCCGATCAAGAATCGGCTGGTGGGAATTCGCCGGGCAGATACGGCCGAGATCGTCTGGGTGATGCTCAATTGCTTTCCTGCAAAAAATAGCCATGGAAATATAACTGAGGTTTTGGTCAGTTTCATCGACGTCACCGAACGAAAGAAGGCTGAGGAGGCGCTGCGATCGAGCGAAGCTCAGAAAAAAGCCATCCTTGACGGCATCACCACCAATATCGCCCTGGTCGACACGAACCTGAACATTCTCTGGTCGAACAAGGCGGCCGCGCAGTCCGTCGATAAACAGCCCTGCGACATGGTCGGTCGCCCATGCTATTCCTTCTGGGGTGATTCCGTGAAGCCGTGCGCGAACTGCCCCTCGCTCAAGGCCATCCAGACCGGAAAATC
>JAKJFL010000725.1:0-1979 GCA_022704935.1 Candidatus Rifleibacteriota bacterium | reverse complement strand
CGCGTGCGGGAAAGCACCTGCCGAAGGCGGCGGTGAAGCGGAAGCCGAGGCGACCAAACCGGAAGACCCGGTCGAGCTTCTCAAAAAAGAGCTCGAAGCGGTCAAAAAGGAATCGGCCGAGACGAAGAACCGGTATCATCGTGCTCTGGCTGATTACGACAACCTCAAGCGCCGGACCGACCAGAAGCTGCTCGAGATGTCGGAATACGGCTCTGAGGCGTTCGTGAAGAAGCTCCTGCCCGTGCTCGACACGTTCGAGTCGGCCATGCGCCAGCTGACCGACGCGAAGGTCGAGACGAAGATCATGGACGGCTTCGAGATGCTCTTCTTCCAGTTCAACGATGTGCTCGAAAAGGAAGGGCTCAAGCCGATTCCCGCAAAGGGACAGAAGTTCGACCCGAACCTGCACGAGGCCATGTCGAAGAGCACCGATCCGAACCAGGACGACGAGGTCGTCCTGATGGAGTATGAAAAGGGCTACATGTTCAAGAAGCGCGTCATGAGAACGGCGAAGGTCGTCATCAACCACAAATAATCGAATTTATTATATCCTTTCACATAGACCGCCGCGGCAAGGCCGCACGCAACCAGACAGGAGGAGAAATACATGTCACGGGTCATCGGAATCGATCTTGGAACGTCGAACTCGGCCGCGGCCGTCATCGAGGGCGGAAAGCCCGTCATCATCCCGAGCGCCGAGGGCGTGTCGATCGGCGGAAAGGCGTTTCCGAGCTACGTCGCCTTCACGAAGGACGGCCAGCGCCTGATCGGCGAGCCGGCCCGCCGCCAGGCAGCCACGAACCCGGACCGGACCATCCACGCGATCAAACGCAAGATGGGCACGAGTCACAAAGTCAGTATCGATGACAAGCAGTACACGCCGCAGGAGATCTCGGCGATGATTCTGCAGAAGATCAAGCGCGACGCCGAGGCGTTTCTGAACGACAAGGTCACCGGCGCCGTCATCACGGTTCCGGCCTACTTCGACGACGCCCAGCGTCAGGCGACCAAGGATGCCGGCGCGATCGCGGGCATCGAGGTCAAGCGCATCATCAACGAGCCGACGGCCGCAGCCCTCGCCTATGGTCTCGACAAGCAGGGCGAGCGCAAAATCCTGGTCTTCGATCTCGGCGGCGGCACGCTCGACGTCACGATTCTCGAACTCGGCAACGGCGTATTCGAGGTTCTCTCGACGAACGGCGACACCCAGCTCGGCGGCACCGACATGGATAAGTCGCTATTGGAATATATCGTCAGCGATTTCAAGGCGAAGGAAGGGATCGACCTCTCCGGCGACTCGATGGCGATGACCCGCCTGCGCGAGGCGGCCGAGAAGGCCAAGATCGAGCTTTCCACGACCTCGACCTCCGACATCAATCTGCCGTTCATCACCGCAACGGCGGCGGGCCCCAAACACCTGCTGATGACTCTCACCCGCTCGAAGCTCGAGGAGCTGATCGACCCGATCATCGAGCGGTGCAAGCCCCCGATCGACAATGCCCTGCGTGATGCGGGTCTCAAGCGCACCGATATCAATCACATCATCATGGTCGGCGGCCCGACCCGTATGCCGATCGTCCAGAAGCTCCTCAAGGACCACTTCGGCAAAGACCCCGAGCGCGGCGTCGACCCGATGGAGTGCGTCGCGATGGGCGCGGCGATCCAGGCCGGCATCCTGCAGGGCGAAGTGAAGGACGTCCTCCTGCTCGACGTCACCCCGCTGTCGCTCGGCATCGAGACGCTCGGCGGCGTCATGACGGTCCTCATCCCCCGCAACACGACGATCCCGACCAAGAAGAGCCAGGTGTTCTCGACCGCGAGCGACAACCAGCCGGCCGTCTCGGTCCATGTCCTCCAGGGCGAACGCTCGATGTCGGCCGACAACAAGACGCTGGGCAGGTTTGACCTGGTCGGCATCCCGGCGGCCCCGCGCGGCGTTCCCCAGATCGAGGTCACGTTCGATATCGATGCGAATGGTA
>JAKJFL010000084.1:0-9572 GCA_022704935.1 Candidatus Rifleibacteriota bacterium | reverse complement strand
CGCCACGCACCTGCCGGGCCGACGAACGGCATTTCCGGTCCGGGCCTGGGGACCGTCGCGCAGCCGAACAGGACGAACCGACGGTCGAGGAGCCGGGTTGCGAACAGCCTCCTGCCGTGCGTGAACGATTCGGACAGCCGGTCTCGGCACAAGGTGTCGCGCCAGGAGACGGGTATCGGGCGCGGGCGGTCGGGAAGCCGGCCGAACGTGTCGATGACGCCGAACCTGTATCGGGGGCCAGCCTTGCTCTGGATCTTCGCCGCGGCCGAGGCCGCCAGTCGGTCGATGGCGAGCGTTGACGTATCGACGACGAGCAGGAGGATCACGGGCTCGCTTGGTCTGGTGCGCGTCCGAAGGCCGAAGACGCCGACGAGACGATTCTGGTGAAATTCTTCGGCCCCGATCATGACGCCGGGATTTCGCGCCAGGAAATCGGCCGCGAGAGCGACGCCGAAGAACGACTCGACGAGTTTGCGATCCGACGGGCCCAGGCGGCCCTGTCTGCCGGCCGCGATCCCGCGAATCAGCTCGAGGCAGCGTTCGGAAATGCGCGTCTTGTCCGTTTCACAGCCCGGCCGGGCCAGGCGCCTGCCGTTTCGCGAAAACAGATACGCGCGAAACACCTTCCGTCCGCCGTTGAACAGAAGAGGGGCGGGATTTTCGCCCCAGACGATGCTGCGCCGGATCCGGCCCGCCCGCTCCTCGACCCAGGAGGAAACCTGGGAAAGACGCGCGCCGTGGCCGACCATCCTTTCCAGTTCGTCACGGCGGTCGGCGACTTCCCGGGCGAGCGCCCCTGCATCGAATCGGCCGATGAGCCAGGAGCCAGCCAGACAGGGCAAAATCAGGGCGATCAGGAGCGCGAAACGCTGAATCATATCATTGCGTATATATCAATCTCGCCGCGGCGACGCGAAGCCGCAGAGACACCGCGTTCTTCCGGGCGCATCGCGATGCGCCCCCACTCCATGGGCCGTGGGGGACGGGGTTGAAACCCGCACTTGTGACGCGCCATCGGCGGCTCACGGCAGGCGCTTGCCCATGGCGACGTTGCGAAAGCCGTGGAGGACCATCTTGAGCAGTTCCCAGCCGTGGCTGAACCGGAGAATATTCGTTTCGCCATACATTCTGGCGAGATATCGGATCGGGATGTCGACGATGCCGAGGCCGGTCTCAGCCGCAAAAAAGAGAAAATTGAAATCGCCGAACGGGTCGCGGTCGCCGAAATCGGCAATCCACCGTTCCAGGCGAGGCCAGTCGTGCCGGGGAAACAGCTTCGTGCCGCATAGCGCGTCGTCCATCGGCGTGTCGAGCACGAAGCTCAGAAGTTTGGCGAACCCTTTGTTTCCCAGCCAGTTCAGCGGTTGCATAGCTTCGGGCTCCATTGGATACATCAGCCGGTTGCCGTGTATGAAGTCGCCGAGGCCGCGCGTGTAGGCTTCCACGAACCGGCCGAGCATCTCGGGCGGGACGGTCATGTCGGCATCGAGAACGGCAAGAACCTGGTGACGCGCTTCCCGGAAGCCGGCCAGAACGGCATCGTTCTTACCTTTGCCGGACTGCCGGAAGGCCCGAACCGGGAAGCGCCACGCGTGTTGCGTCATCACTCGCCGAATTTCATCACCCGTTCCGTCCGTCGAGTGGCCTTCCACGAAAATGACTTCGAAGGGGCAGCCGTCGGGCATGGAAACGCGCTCGAGCAGCGGAAGGATATTCCCCTTCTCGTTCCTTGCGGGCACGATTACGGAAACCGACGGATGTGAGATTTCTGCGATGATGGGGCGCAGAACGATCACGTTCGCGACGCCGAGCCAGCGGATGCCGGGAACCACCGGGCAGAGGGAGTTCGCTTCCCGGGCTAGGGGGGTGTCGTTCGGAAGGTAGCCGACGGGTCTGATCCGGACCACTTCATACCCGGAAACCTTCGCGAGGTGGTGCAGGTTGTCGCGGGTGAGAAAGATCATCGAGCGGTCGTGCCTTCCCTGGAGGCTCTGCTTCGCGAGATACGCGAGATACAGGTAGGGGTTGTAGGATACCGCGACCAGGCGTGAGGTGCGGCTCAGAAAGGGCTTGAGATCGGTGAGATACTTCTGGATATCCGTCTCGTGATTGAAGTGGCCGTTCAGAAGCAGGACCGTGCGCCGGTCGGTTTCACCGGAAAGGTCGGGCGGCGGGGAGCCTCGAGGGGCCGTCTGTTTCAGGGGACATTCGATGTCGCCGAACACCTCGCCGCGATCGTGCGGGAAGGGTTGGAGGTCGATGACGCGGTCCGCGTAGCGTGAAACCGCGGAGACCTCCGCTGCGATCAACTGCCTGACGGATCGAGGAATCACGATGCTTCACCCTCCGGGAACAGGTTATCATTCATCGCCGACTCACGCTATAATCAGGCGCATGATGAAAAATTACATTCCGCTGTTCGTGCTGGTCATCTCGTTGACCGTGGCGCTGGCCATACCCGTCAAAATCCTGAGTCTCGGGTTCACCCCCCTGGACGACATCCGGGCGAACTGCGGCGTCATCGACTCCGGGAGATCCTGGAACGAGTTTCTGGTGCTGAACGAGGAAACGCGCATCGGCATTCACGTCGGATGGCTGAACCTCTGGTCGGTGTTCCATGCGTTGACGGGGCACGACAAGGAGTTTCTGCTCGTGAGCATGGTGGCGATCATGTTCTGGGTGGTCGCTGCTCTGCCGCTGTTCGCGCTGAAGCGGCCCGAAGCGCTTCTCGCCGGCCTGTTCGTCTGCTTCATGGCCGACCCGGACTGGACGCGGACGCTTCTGGGGCGGCCGCACAACTTCGACATGGCGTTCATGCTGTTTTTCGGCCTGTGGGGGCATCGGCTCCGCGCGCGGCGGGCGCCCTGGGCCGTCATGGGCGGGCTCGCGCTGTTTGCCGGGCTTGCCTCGTTTTCTCATGCCGTGTTCTATCTGTTCGTCATTCCGCCGGCGGTCACGGCACTGTGCGGCGAGTGGCGGATGTTCCGGCGTTTGTCGCTGAGCGTCGTCGGAGGCGTGTGTGCCGGCCTTCTCGCGACGGGGCATGCCTGGGAATACACCGTTCAGAGCCTCGTGCATGTCATGCGGACCGTCAACACCCAGCTTCTCGAACGACAGCTGGCGATGGAGCTCTGGTCGAACACGATGAATCGGGAGATCGCGCTGGCGGTCATCCTTCTGCTGTTGTGGCGGCATGCCAGGGGGGCATGGAAAATCGGGACGGTGAAAAGCCCGATGTTTTTCCTGTGCGTTCTATACTGGATTCTCGGGTTCAAGGTGACGCGGTTCTGGACCGACTGGGGCGCGCCGGCCGTGATCGCCTGGGCGACGCTCGAGATCCATTCCTACCTCCGGCGGGTGCACGAGCCCGTGTCGCCGGCGCGGATCGGAATCGCGCTCACGCTCGGGCTGGCCCTGTTCCTCTTCACGACGGCCAACGCGCAGGACCGGTGGTCGAACGCCGACACCCTCCGGACCGTCGACATCACGAAGCCGGAATACTCGAGGTCGCTGCCGGAACCTGGCGGAATCCTGTATCATCCGGATATGGGATTGTATAATACACTTATCTATACATATCCCGGGGGCCGGTGGAAATACATTCTTGGCGAAGAGTCTTCGCACATGCCCGAAGAGGACAGGGCGATCTTCCTGGATATCCTCCGGGCGCGCCTCTCGCCAGAAACTTTCAGGCCGTGGGTGGACAAGCTGCGGCCCCAGGACCGGATCGCGATGTACAGCCGCACGTGCCCGCCCTTCGACCGGCTGATATGGGTGAATCCGGTCAACACGCTCTGGATCGGTCGTCTGCCGTCATCGGAAAGAATCGACAGTCGGCTTTCCTCACCTTCGAGGGGGGTGGACGAGTGACGGCGATGCAATGCCGTGATTCATGGGGAAGTGACGGGAAAAGGCGTTCCCTTGCCCGAACGATCTCCATGATTCCGATGCTCCTGGCGCTATGCCTTCTGCTGTGCGGGGTCTCAGCAACCGCCGCCGGGATGCGGGAGATCGCCGCGGCGCTCGAAGCAAACCCGCGGGACGTGGCGGCCCTGAACGCCTACGGCATCGAGCAGGCCAAGGCGGGCGACCTGATCGGCGCGATCCGTACCTGGCGGCATGCCATCGATATAGCTCCGGATTATGTTCACTTCTATAATAACATCGGAAGCGCCCTGAGACGCCTCGGGTATGTCGCCGAGTCGCTCGCGTGGTACCAGGCCAGTCTGCGCGTCCAGCCGACCTACTGGACCTGGTATAACCTGGGACTGCTTCACGAAGACGGAAAGCGGCGCGAGGATGCCCGGCGCGCCTATCACGAGGCCCTGAAACTGTGCCCGTCGTTCAGCCAGGCCGAGGAACGTCTGTGGCGGCTGAACCGCGCGTTCGACGATGCCCGAACGAAGGCTCCCGTCGCGGTGGAGCTGCCGCCGGTCACGCCGGATGTCCCCGCAAAGCCGGTTTTCGAGCCGGAATCCGTTTCGGTCGCGAAACGGCCCTCGCCGGCCTCTGCGCAATCTTCCGCGACAAAGCGTGCCGTCGGGAAGGCGGGTGCCGAAAAACCGGAACCCGTGGTCGAGCGCGAAACGCCCGCGATGTACCAGCATCCCCTGCCGGGCGACTCAGGTGGCCAGGTGTTCGTGACGTTCGACGGCGGAGCCGACGCGGACGGTCTCGTTCCGATCCTCGAAGCGCTGAAGGCACGCGGGCTGAAAACAACGTTTTTCCTGACGGGCCAGTGGGT
Source organism: Candidatus Rifleibacteriota bacterium (assembly GCA_022704935.1). Taxonomy (GTDB): domain Bacteria; phylum Muiribacteriota; class Ozemobacteria; order Ozemobacterales; family Ozemobacteraceae; genus MWAR01. The sequence goes on along the minus strand of JAKJFL010000084.1, from coordinate 4,828 downwards.
GAACGCATATCCCGACCTTGGCCGCCGCATCCTCGCCGAGGGCCATGAGATCGCGAATCACAGCATGCGGCATCCGAATATGGCTGGCTGGGGCGAGGAAAAGATCGCCCAGGAACTCGGAAAAGCGGAGCAGGCGATGCAGACGGTTCTGGGACGGAGATTCGCCCCGTTCTTCCGGTTCCCCTTCGGGGCGCAGAACTCCCGGGTCGAGCGGATCGTCGAAAAGCTCGGCTACAAGCCGGTCTACTGGAATATCGACACGCTCGACTGGAAGGAACCGTCCGTAGCCTCGATCCAGCAGAAGGTGCGCTCGCGGGTGCGGCGCGGTTCAGTCATTCTCATGCACGTGGGCGGAAAAAACGGGCCGAAAGCGCTGCCGAAGATGCTCGATGAGCTTCTGGCACGCGGTTTCCGGCCAGGCCGCCTGTCGGATCTCGATCCGGCCGGCATTGCCGCACTGCCGCGCGGTTAACCGCGCATTTTTCGGTTTTTCTCGTCGACCTTCGGCTCCTCGAGAAGGCATACCGCTTCTTCCGGAGTGTTCGCGACAGAGAACAGCGACATGTGCTCGGCCCGGATCGTCCGGCACTCGATACCGTGCTTCAGAAGGCTGATGAGAGGATTATAATATCCATCGGTATTCATCAGAACGATCGGCTTCGCGTGGCGGCCGAGTTGTTTGTTCACAAGGGTGTCGAACAGCTCGTCGAGGGTGCCCATGCCGCCTGGCAGAACGATGAAGCCGCCCGAGCGCTCGATCATCTTCGATTTTCGGGCAGCCATGTCGGGGACGACGACGGTTTCGTCCTGACCTTCGGCGTTTCCGATCCCGTGCGCGAGCATGAACTCCGGCACGATGCCGATGACGCGGCCCCCCGCCACCTTGTGGGCGTCGGCGACGACCTTCATGAGGCCGCAGGTGGTGCCGCCGTAGACCAGGTCGAGCCCGTTCTCGGCGAGAAGCACGCCGACCCGGCGCCCGTCTTCACGGATGCGTTCGGAAACGTCGGCGCTCGAGGCGCAGTAAATGCAAACGGCGGAAGGCTTCAGATGTTTTTTCATGAGAAGAGATCATACAGGCGCGCTTCCACGCTGTCAAAACAGCTTGGCTCTCGGACAACGAAACAGGCGGTTCTTGCCAGAGGGGGCGCGGGCCCGTATAATGACGGCTGATCGAAACACCGATTCCAGCCAGTACACACGACAGGAGCAGACCATGGCAGATCTCGACACCATCATTTCCCTGTGCAAGCGCCGCGGGTTTCTCTTTCAGGGCAGCGACCAGTACGGCGGTCTCCAGGGAACCTGGGATTACGGCCCGCTCGGGGTCGAACTGAAGAACAACGTGAAGCGGGCCTGGTGGCGCCGCATGGTCTACGAGCGCGACGACATGGAAGGCCTCGACTGCTCCATTCTCATGAACCGCCTAGTTCTCAAATATAGCGGCCACGAAGACACGTTCTCCGACCCGATGGTCGACTGCCGCAAGTGCAAACGCCGGTTCCGCGCCGACCAGGTCGACCCGAACGAGAAGTGCGCCGAGGGCGGCGCCCACGATATGACCGAGCCGCGGCCGTTCAACCTGATGTTCAAGACCACGGTCGGCCCGGTCGCCGACGAGTCGAACATCGCCTACCTGCGGCCCGAGACGGCCCAGGGCATCTTCGTGAACTTCAAGAACGTGCTCGATTCGACGAACCGCAAGGTGCCGTTCGGCATCGCCCAGATCGGAAAGGCGTTCCGCAATGAGATCACCCCGAAAAACTTCATCTTCCGCGTGCGCGAGTTCGAGCAGATGGAGATCGAGTTCTTCGTGAAGCCCGGAACCGATGACGAGTGGCATGCCCGATGGGTCGACGAACGCTTCAACTGGTATATCCAGCTCGGCATCAACCCGGAAAACCTGCGCAAACTCGCCCAGAAACCAGAGGAACTGGCTCACTACGCGAAAGCCACGACCGATATCCTGTACCGGTTCTTCCCTGAGCGATCCGACGAAACCAGGCAGTTCGACGAGGTCGAAGGCGTCGCGAACCGCACCTCGTTCGATCTCATCAGCCACAGCAAGGGCGGCAAGCTCGTCCTCAAGGACGGCCGCGAGATTCCGAACGAACACGCGGTCAACAAACTGACCTGGTTCGACCACGAGACCAACCAGCATATCGTACCCTATGTTATCGAGCCGTCGGCCGGCGTCGATCGCGCCACGCTTGCCTTCCTGATGGACTCGTATTTCGAGGAGACGGTGAACGACGACAAGCGCGTCGTCCTGCGCCTGCACCCCGAATTGGCCCCCATCAAGGTCGCAGTGCTGCCGCTCAAGAAGAACCACGACGGCATCGTCTCGACGGCCAAGGAAATCAAGAAGAGCCTGATGCGGTTCGGCTGGCGTACCGTCTATGACGACACCGCAGGCATCGGCAAGCTGTACCGCCGTCAGGACGAGGTCGGCACGCCGTTCTGCATCACCGTCGACTTCCAGACGCTAGAAGACAAGACGGTCACCGTGCGTGACCGCAACACCATGGCCCAGGATCGCGTCGCCATCGACCAGCTCCAGGCCTACCTGGCCCCCCGCCTCGGCGCCTGCTGAGCGAACCCGTTTCATGCACGGCCGTCGCCCTTGTCGGGCGGCGGCCGTTTCCAAAACAGGAACCTGAGTGATCAGCAGATGCCGCCGATGAACGCAGACAGATACAGAAGCCTGATGTTCGGAGACATGCTGGAAACGGCGGCGCGGCTTCCGAAGCGCGCGTTCCGGCTCGTTTACCTCGATCCGCCGTTCCTGACGGGCAGAGAACGGGTCGGGACAGGTCGGAATGGCGGTATCCGGATGCATGGCCAGGCCGGCTCGCGTCCTATCTTCCCTGGCTGCGTGACCGTCTGGAAGCGGTTCTCTCGCTTCTCGCGCCGTCCGGGAGCCTGGTGCTGCACCTGGACTTTCATACTGTTCACTATACAAAGGTGATGCTGGACGAACTGATGGGCGAGGATGCCTTCGTGAACGAGATCGTCTGGCATTACACCGGCGGCGGCCGCTCCCGGAGCAGGTTTTCGAACAAGCACGACACGCTTCTCTGGTATGCGGCTGGCCGGAAGCCCTATTTCGACGTGGACGCGGTGCGGGTTCCCTACAAGGCCGATTCGGGCTTTCTGCTGCGTGGGGTGACGGCGAAATCCGGGAGAAAATACCGGGCGCATCCGCTCGGAACGCCCGTCGACGATGTCTGGGACATCCCGATCATCAACCCGAACTCGCCCGAGCGGTGCGGGTATCCGACGCAGAAGCCCCTGGCCCTGCTCGAGCGGATCGTGGGTGCCCTGAGTGCACCGGACGAAATGGTCGCGGACCTGTGCTGCGGAAGCGGCACGACGCTGGTCGCGGCCGAGAAGCTTGGCAGGGCATGGGCGGGTGGTGACATTTCCGGGGGAGCACTTGAATGCGCCCTGGAACGGCTTTCCGGAGTTGGCTGTCAGAGCGAACGGATCACGTTTCATAACCGCTGAATCACGGAATGGTGAAATGGTTTTCGATATCCGGAGTGTCTTTCGAGCGTGTCGCGATGCGCCCCTAGACGTCGATCGATAATTCTCATGGCGTTGATCAACAATTCCCACGTGCAAGGGCGGCTTTTAACCCCGTTCCAGCGGCACAACCTGGGTGAGATACGAGTTTTTGTGAATTCCGGGGACGGCGTTCCGAGGTCGGAGGAGGATCGTGGTAAAATGGAGACAACGACATCGGGTTCGTGACGAGCGAAGCCGGTCGAACAAGGAGGAGAGGACAGATGTCTGAAGCACGCAAACGGATTCTGGCCATGCTGGCAGAGGGAAAGATCACCGTCGACCAGTCGGAGGAGCTCCTTGCGGCCCTCGAACGTGATGACAAGCAGAAAACGGTTTCGCAGGAGCAACAGTCTTCGTCGCCGAAGCGGCTGCCGCTGACGGAGGAGCTCTCCAAATTTGCCGACAGCGTCCAGAAATCGATGCGCGATGCGATGAGGAAAGTCGAACCGCCCAGCCGCGAGCTGAAGACCCGGCTGAAGGAGTTCGGCGGCTGGATGCAGACGATGGTCGGATCGGCCTTCAACGATTTCGCCCACATGCGCGGCCAACCTCTCGACGGCGTCGAGATCGACGTCGATCTCACCGAGCCTGCGGCGGTGGCGTCGTGCCGCCGATGCCGGATCGAGAACCTGTTCGGCTCGGTGCGGGTGCTCGAAGGCAGCGCGTTCACCCTGAAGGTGCGCGGCCGGATCAGCCGCTCGGCGCTGGGAACGACCACGCCCACCGTCTGGTTCCGCGAAAACGCGATCCGGATCGAGCATGACACGGCCGTCATCGGTATCGGCCGGGCTGCTCCCGTGAAGGCGATCCTCGAAATGGAGCTGACGCTTCCGAAGGGGCTCAGTCTCGACATCGAAACCGACACCGCGTCCGTTAAGGTTGCGGGTGCGTTCACCGCCGGCCAGATCCAGACGATCAGCGGCGACGTCGTGCTCAGGCACGTCGAGTTCGAGGACGGCGGCATCGACACCGTGAGCGGCGATATCTCCCTCGAGAGCGGCGCCGTGCAGGGCAAGCTGAGGACAACCTCCGGCAACGTGATCCTGAAGGGAGTCCGGCTTGCGAACGTCGGCATCCACAGCATTTCCGGCGACGTGCTGATCATCGACGCCGACGTCGGTGACGTGACGGCCGTGCGAGTCGAGACGACCTCGGGCGACGTGGCGATCGAGCGGGTGCAGGGCCCCTGGAGCCGAGTCGAGGCCGGCACCCGCACGGGTGATCTGGAAATCCGCTGGCAGGGCTTGTCGAAACAGGCGGG